>NZ_JBNDYG010000059.1:0-33647 GCF_049893405.1 Paenibacillus sp. Dod16 | reverse complement strand
AAGACATCCTGTATAAATCCCTTTAATTTTGGTGCAACGTCACCGTTCCAACTTTGATCTGTTTTAATTAGGCGTTGATCAAAGTGGTCACTAAGACACAGAAGATGGTTAGTCTCTTCTTCTAATGTTTCAGTATAGGGAAGAAAGCTCCGGATTCCTACAGGGATTTCATCCTTTAGAATTAAAGGTTGACCCGAGTATAGTCGCTCTTTTCGACATAACTTCAGAAGATTAACTTTATTAAAGCTTTTACTTCCTTTACTTGCACAATTCACAATTAGATCATTATAAGGGTTGACGAGAACCTTTGAATCAATCGGTTTAAGCCCAGCAAGCATTAGTTTTGGATTAAGCTGTTCTTTAATCAAAAGTGAAATACCTGGCTTGCTATGATGAATCCGAATACTTCTTAGGATTTGCCGTAGTTCAGCCTCATAATGTAGTTCAAGTTGTTTCATCATCGATTTTCGAGCGAGTGCGATTTTTGTTCTCTGTCTTCCGTCAAAAAAAGAATCTAAGTTCAACTTGTTGTGATGATTATCCAATAAATTTTCTAAAAGGTCGCCTTTTTGAATATTCCATGGAGTTATCAAATGGAATCGGGCATTTGTATATCCTTGCTTTATGGCATCCCTTACTCGGTGTAAAAAAGAGTGCGTTGAAGCATTAATAAATGAAGGATCAATGAGGTCTAGCAATTCAATCTGATGCGTATTTTTAACATGATATTTAACCTGGTAGAAATCCATAGTGATTTCATCATCAATACCATAGTCCCCTGTAACAGGTTCTATATATTCAACAACAACATCATCCAAAGATTTAACTCGATCATCTTCGTAAGATACCTCTTTGATATTCGAATCTTTATGTAGCAATTCAGAAGCAAACAACCAAAAGTATAAATTCTGATAAGTCAAACCAGCGTTTATTGCATCAATCGCTTTGCCCATTTACCACAGTCCTATTATCAAATTAAAGAACTTACGTTCCCCTATTGTATTATCCCACACACATTCTTCTTATTCAATTATGAATGATATAACTCTTAAATATTATTTGAATCATATTCTCCCTCCCTCAATGAAACCCTTCCTTTCCTTTTTTATGTGCTGATTAAATGTTTCCACTATTATCAGTACACACGTTTCTACTATATTATCACTCTCCCTTCCATTTTATATAACGATTTTGAACGAATCACGACCGTACCAGCCGAAGCAAAAAAACATCTGTACTCAGTAATCAGAGGGAATGAAAAGGCCCATTTTGACAAGCTTTCTGATACTCATTTGTTGTCCTGATCTCTACCATGCCTCCAATATTTTGACAATATTCCCCAAACGTCTTATTCTGGGAAGTGAGAAGCCATATGATTGGGGAGTTATTGTTGGAAAAGTCGAATAAATTAGCAAGCACTATCTCTGCTGCAGTCATAATATTATTTGTATCAGCATTAGCAAGCATTATCGCTGCAGTAGTCATACTCTTATTTGTATGATACACCATTTCTATAAGTTTGGTTCCTTCGCTAAGGATCCCATCGTAGTCCTGACGTAGACGATCCAACGCGTCTAAATATACAGACCCTCTTCACGGATCATCATACCATGCCTGATAGCGCAGTCGATCAAAATCCTTGCCGCTTTGCTTAGTATTGAAATCTCAAAAGATGTCGGTTGATTAAGCTGCCCCTCCGGATATTAATGGACCGCTTAGAGATCCATACCAAAATAGTTAATATACTTCAATCGTTGGTCCGTAACCATGACAAAAACATTGATAACTCTTTAAAAAAGGAGAACTTTATGTATATCGAACAGATAAAGATTAAGGGGTTTAAGAAATTCAAAAATTTTGATATTGAATTCAAAGAAGGGATTAATGTACTGATCGGTGAGAATGAGGCTGGTAAAAGCACCATTTTAGAAGCTATCGATGTTGCACTGAATCAAAAAATATTCAATACTACCAATAACTTCGAAAAGTATTTTAATAATGATGTTGTGAATCAATATAAAAATTCCCCTTCCATCGATGCTCTTCCTAAAATTGAAATTGAGTTATTTATTAGTGGTGAAAATGCTTTGAATTCTGAGTACTTTAATGGACTCCATTCTTCATCGTCTCCTATACCCAAGAGCGGCATTAATTTCATGTACAAATTTGATGAAAATTATCGCGAACTTTTAGAGACAATGTACGATGGGAGTTATGATGGAAAATTCATACCAACAGATTACTACATAGCGGAATGGATCACTTTTGCCGGAAGAAAATATATTTATAGTAAGTCACCAATTAAAAACGTATTAATTGATAATTCTATTCGAAAAAACAATCTCTTTGATTCCTACTCAAAAAGAATTTTTAATAATAACTTTGAAATATCGGATAGGCAAAATCTTTCTTATCAATTAAGGAAAAACATCCAGAACTTTGCTGACGAGAATACCGAACGTTTAACTATAAAAGAATATAATTTGGGAATTGACGAAAATAAAACAATTTTAGAGAATTTACTGGATTTAAAAAGTAACGGGATCTCCATTCAAAATAAAGGAAAAGGAAAAGAAAATTTAATTAAAACGGAAATTGCCTTAGAGGTCGAGAGTGATCTAATTCTATTAGAAGAACCAGAAAATCATTTGAGTTATGTCAGTACTCGAAAACTAATAAAAGATATCCAAAATATGTGTGATGGTGCTCAGTTGATAATTACTACACATAATCCACTCATAGTCAGTAGATTGAATTTGCAAAATACAATATGGATTAGCAATGAAAACTACCATTCTCTAAGTAAAGTGCCTGATGAAACTGCAGATTATTTTATGAAAACAGATAATATGCAGTTATTGAATTTTATATTAGCTCAGAAGATAATTCTTGTAGAGGGAAATAGTGAATACATATTGTTGCCACAACTTGTAAAGAATTCTTTGGCTTATACTTTAGAAGAAAAATACATTGAAATCCTATCGGGCGGGGGAATTACCTATAAACACTATATCGAACTTTCAAAAGTAATTAATAACTCTTTATTAGTTATTACTGATAATGATGGAGACCAAGAAACTATTGAATCTATTCATGAATTAAATAAAAACCATACCAATATTTATGTTAAATGTTCCGATTTAGTTAGTGAGTTTACTTTTGAGGTTTGCCTCTTTAATAAAAACGCTGCTAATCTTAAAACTATTTCAAATACTAAGCCTGGTACAAAAGCAGAATATCGCGAAATACCCATGGATAAAAACCTTGCATATATGCTAAAAAATAAAACAGAAGCAGCTTTACGGATATCTGAAGAGAATACTTTTAAAAATATTATTGTTTTACCCGAGTACATTCAGGAGGGGATAGAATGGCTCGTTCAACGATAATGCTTGCTGTAGCTGGTTCGGGGAAAACACGCTATATAGCTAATCATTTAAACCCGACTTCTAAAAATCTGGTCATTACGTATACTAGACAGAATGTATCTAATCTAAAAAAAGAGATCCATAATATTCATGGAGAGATACCAAAAAACACACAGGTATTAACATTTGCTAGTTTTGTTTATCGATGGCTGCTGAAACCCTTTGAACCCATCTTAATCATTGGAGGCAGTAAAGGTCTTATAACGACTGGAGTGGAAATTAACAAAGAGCCCGAACCACAGAGAATAAACGGAGAACCAAATTATAAGTATTATAAACAAAATGACTATAGGCACTATATCTATAATCGAAAATATTATTCATCTAGAATGTCTGGTTTAGTATTAGCACAATCAAAAGAAGTCAAAAAAATCATATTAGGACGTATGCTCAAATTTTGCGACCAGCTTTATATTGATGAACTCCAGGATTTCATGGGGAAGGACTTTGATTTATTGTCCCTGATTATTAAAGAAAAAAATATAAACGTATTTGCTGTAGGGGACTTTCATCAACATTCGGTTAGCAAATCAAACTTTTCAACGAATAAACCTTTTTCGAAGAAAGGCAAAACATTTATCTCAAGGGATGAATATAAAGCACTTTTTAAAGGTGCTGTAGACATAGATGAAAGTACTTTAATAAACAGTAGACGAGTTCCGGAGGAAATATGCAGTTTCATTAGAAATAAGTTGGAAATTATTTTACATTCATCAAGCACAATCAAAGGGCGCTACGAGTTGTTGGAAGATGATTCTAGAATTTCAGAGGTAATGGAAGATACTAGTATTATAAAATTATTCTATAATGATAGCCGTAAATATAATTGCTTGCCCACTATAAATTGGGGTTATTCTAAAGGCGACACCTACGAGAAAGCTTGTATTATTCTTACTAAAACTTTTGCGGCACTGTTTAAGGAAGATTTCTCAAGCACTCATTTATCACCTACTCAAATAAACCCACTCTATGTAGCAATGACTAGGGTTACAAACGAGCTTTATTTCGTTAAAGAGAACGACTTTAAAAGACATAAGAAAAAATATATGCGGCTATGAATGAGGCTGCGCAACTGCGCAGCCTCATAACTTTAACTTCTATGACTCAGGCGGATCTTCCAACGAACAATTTGTGATACTTTAGAGGTTGTATTTCTCTTCATACAACTGTAAGTTTGTTTTTTAGGTTACCCTCTTTTCACTCACCAGAAAATCATTTCATCAGGTTCAGAATTTTCAATAGAGCGAGTTTCCTTTCTCCACTCATCAGAAAATAAAATATATTCATCAGGTTCTGTTTGCTCAATTGTTGCAGTTTGTTTTCTGTAATCATCGTTTTGACATAAGAGAATTTCATCAGGTTCTGATTGCTCAATCGTTTCTGTAATAATACGCTCTGAACTTGAACTAGACCTAATTACATAATTTGCTATGTAAGGTTTCTTCATATCCTTCACCTCCTTTCTACTATAATTTGTAAATGTCCTGAGGCGGACATGTCATTGGGTTTATCCTGTATTTGTATAATTTCTGCCTTATTTATGTTATATGAAGTAATTATTTGAACAATCCGGTTATAATTATCTGATTCCGCATCACCAGTTCTGATAAGTGTTATCCTTGTTACTTTATTTAAAACCAGATCTTCTCCAAATTTTTTTATAACATCAAATTGATCGGTGAAAAGCATTTTTGAGGACTGGGATAAATCTAAATGAAAGACTTTACTTATTGGGCTTACCGGCGGTTTTATTTTCTCTTCGGCTTGTACTGAGCCAAAGATAATGTCAAAAACAAGTAAAAAACTGCTTATCAATAAGATACTTTTCATATACCCGTCTATGTTTTTAATGAAGGATACTTCCTCAACACTTTCATTGTCGCGCAGTTGATATTCAATGTATAGTGCTGTAAGCAGGTCAATGTTTGGTTTGCTTGAATTCTTTATCATTGAATACTTAAATTGAGCATACGGCTTCACTTGAACGAACCTAAAAAACAATTTAACAAAATTAATGAGGTTATAAGCTAAGTAACCAGCCAGGTAGATATATGCAATAACTAACCACATAGGCTTATCAAAAACTTCGCCAATTCGAAGAGCACCAGGAATATAAAGTGGAATTAGAAATGCAATGATTGCTAAGTAGGCAAGAAATTTATTGGTGGTCTTTGTGCTCTTCTCTTTAATTTGATCCAATTTGTATAACAAAGTTTCTTTATATACACTAAGTTCTTCTGAGTCCTTAGTTCGAAGAAAAGCAATATGTTTGGTCTTTAAATCATTAATTTTTTCAGTATTATATTCTCGCTTATATTGCGAAACTCGAAGTGAATACATAAACCGAAATCCTTTTGGAAATTTGGCTTTCTCATTATGATCTCCATACCAGAAGCCTATTGAGAGAAAATAATAAATGACGTCACCAAACTTTATGGTTAAAAATGAAAATCGGAGTTCTCTTGACTCTTCTTCTAACGTCCCAAAATTGTCATCATCTGAGATAACAAAGAAGGGGAAGACCCAGGCCATAAAATTCATTAATTTATAGAATTTTAAAAAGCTAATCTTCAAGTTAAGTGCACGTCCTTTATTAATTGATTGATAATAGATTGAGAGATGGGGATACCAACCTTTTCCTCTAACCATAGCCATTGGCCGTTTGGGTTTACTTCAAGAAAATAATATTCATCTCCCATTTTTATAAAATCAAAGGCACCAAATGTTATTTTTAATTCATCCATAAGTCTGTAGCACAATTCTATTATATGAATTGGTATCTCTACTGTTTGATAAAAGTTCTCTGCGTTCTTTCTTCTCCAATCGATTGTATTGCTGGAGTCAATTCGAACAGCATATACCGTTCTTCCAACAATTGTAACGCGATACTCACCTTCCGACTTCTCTACGTAAGTCTGGAAATAAGAAGGTGCATGAGAAAGCCCGCTCACAGCATGTTCTCTATTCACCACATTAGTCTGGATTATTTCCCATCCTCCAGGTACTTTAACTCGACCAGTTGATAAAGGTTTTACAATGGATGTTTTCTCTTGACAAAATTGATAAGCAGATACCTCATCGTTTGTAATTAAGCTTTGAGGGATTTGAAACCCCAATGAAGAAGCAATGTTAAGTTGTACAATTTTGTTTTCTGCCTTACGCAGAATGGAGGGTTTTGTTATACACGGCTTATCAAATGTCTCAACAATACCTTCAATAAAATTCATAATATCTCTTTGCATCATTGGAATATAATGACTCTCATAAGATGAAAGATCAGGGAGTGAAATTTTACGATAATAAACGGCATCAATACAGGAACTGGATATACTCCAAATGTTGCCTTTTGCAAGTATGACCCCTTCATTGGTAACCTGAATTTGATAGTCATCAAGTTGGTCAACATTTATTCTAAACCAATAAATGTAATCGCTGTATGTAGAAATAAGATAGTCAACTGTTACGTCTTTTGATTGAGTTACAACTAGGATTTTAAACAACATCCCCATCCTTCCTTGTGATCAATCTGCTATGCATTTAACATAAGGTTCATGCCCCAATTCACGCAACTCACTTCTCAGTCTACTGCCTATTGTACTAGCTGTCCAGGTAACAAGTACTAGGGATTGACTGCCATGCCATTACACATTATAGAAAAGCAAAATTGTTATCCACCATCTCACCTTTCCGTACATTGAACTAAATGCTTTCAAACAATCTTATGTAATTCCTCTTCCACTAACTCCCCTTGGATGGCTTTAAGAGCAAGACTCAGTATTGTTTTTTAGTTTGCTTGGATGGGTCTAATTTTGTATCCGTATCTGCTGCTGAAGCTAATAGTTTATTTATTGGCCTATAAGTGTCCAATTTTTTTAATAAAACAGTTGGTTACTCTCAACTTCCCGGTCCCAAGCCTAACCACCGAATATTCAAATTAGCTTTGCCGCTATCGAATTTCCAGTCTAAAAAGAAGCGTTAATACCACCGATAATAAATAATATGGGAGGGTGATAAATATAGTACTTTTAGTCGCAATATGTCTATTTCTGGTGCTAATAATTATAAGCATCTATGTTGAAAGGAAAAAATATATAAAATTGAAAAATCAGATCGAAAAACCAATTGTAAAAATATTCCATACCCAATATCTTATACATGAAGAAGAGACGATGAAACTTATTAAAGCTTATTCTCATCTCCTCAGCGAGTCGGACCATATTTTTAAGAGAGCACTTCTAGAGTTGAAAATTCAAAAAAAGAAACTATCCTCAGATAGCCCTTTCGAAGATATACTAAAAATGGTTTCTACTATCGTACCTCTCATGGCTATAATAGCCACTCTGTTCATTGCCACTTTTAAAGAAGTAGATATCCTGCTGACTTTTAGTAAGGCAGCTCTAGATTCTGTTACGATAATATTTTTAGCAATTATATTCACTGTGTTTTGCATGCGCATATTTAGTGTTTCTTTATCAAAATCAAACATGCTAATAGACACTCACTTATTAATTGCTGAAGATATTTACGAAGAACTATCACAAAGTCAACGAAAAACTTCAGATTCTGATGAAATAATTAAGCGGTAAGGCCAATAATAATATTAGTTTCCTTTTCGTGAAGCAAATGATCGAACTCGGTTAGAGTTAATGTTCCAAGATGAAAGTACTTTTACGCTTTCTATTCCAGGTTTTAATACAGTGCATATTATATCGCCTGTTCTGATTGCATTGTAAGCTTCCTATTATTATGTAAGTTCTCAGAAACCTACAAAGCGACCCTAGCTGGCTCATAAGTCATCAAAAGTGTATCGGCTACCACCAATAGCTTAAGCTCCTATTAGAATCCAAATCCTCCCACTTCGGGTACCAGCTAGAAGTGGGAGATTATTCAACTACGTTATGAAGCAATAATTAAAACAAGGCATTAGTAAAAAAATCATCGTTCCATGGAGGTCTAGTCTAACAAAAGTAATTATTTGTAATAGTGATTAATATCAGAAAATCAAGTCATACACTTGAGTACATATAGAGAGAAATAGAAGGTTGTGTAAAATAGCACATTTTATAAAATCTTTATCCTACTTTAAAGATGCACAGCAATCATCAAATAAGCAAATTAATTCAACCAGTCTTCTGTAAGATCTAATTTTCTATTACAGATATCGCAATGAACTTGAACAACAACTCCTAGACTTGTTGGTGTAAAAATATAAGAAAACTTCCCACCTGTTACATCTAGTGACTCACAAGAATCCCAATTCTTTATCTTCTTTTTCATTTCAGCTGTGATTTCAAATATCATTCGTATTCTCCTTTGTTTAAAGATAATAGCCCATATTGTAATTCATCCATTTTAAAGTACCTTGCCCGAACCCTTCAAAAACAGTTTCGACAGGTGAAACACACTTCTTCTCGCTTCGATTCAAAGTGAAACCGGGTTCAATAATCCCAAGCTCCACGTTATAGTTGTTAAAACTTCGGCTCTTGTCTCAAAAGAAATTTTTTCGATTAGGAACTGCATGGAAGTTATGCCGCATTTGACTATGAATCCTGCATCATGCAGCCATTCGACTTTAGACTGGATTTTCATTTTTTCTAACCCCATTCAGATAATTCTACATACCATTCTTCTGGTTTTCCAGGCGGGTATCCCCGTTTCAGATAATCGCGGCCACCGTCTACAGAAATGTTACGACAACGGCATGTTTGTACATCATATCTGTGACAAGATTCAATCACATCATTACAGGATAAACATCGGACTGCATTTTTGATGATTTTAGCCATAGGATTACCTCCTTTCTCTACTACAACTCCTTACTTCGTAAATATTCCTGAATAGAGAGTTGTACCTGTTGAGAGCAATTTTTATATCTGCATGAACTAAGTATCATAGGCAACGTAGTATTTCCATAATGCTTCTTGTGCAAAGCAACCGTATGAGGAATCATTCTGAGCTGATAATGTTCGGTTGATTCCAAATACTGATCTAACATATTAGTAGATCGCGGTAACTTCTCACTGTAACGTATGATTCGAGCCTTATCTTTAGTAGATAATAAGTTCAGAATCGTATACCGTTTTATTTGCTTGTTAGGAGGGTTCTTATATAATTGCTGACAAACTTCTTTAATCACTAACATTAATTTTGTATCTTCTTCTTCCCAAAGAGGGCTTTTAAATGGGTGATCTGTCAGAGGCAAAATGTTCTCTAACCCGTTACCCTCTTCCTTCATAAGTTTAGATAGGATTTTACTCCCCATGATTTTCCGTAGATCGGATCTGCTGAGCCCTGGGAATCGTTCTAATAATTCCATCAGCTTCGCCCTTGGTTCTACCTCTACTTCGGACGTCACAGCAGCTTCTTTCATAGCTGGAAGGATTTCTTTCTCATACTTCTCTCTTTCATTTATATAGCGGGTCACGACGCTCTTGCTTGTATGGAGTAATATACTGGTTTCATTGATACTCTGCGTCTGATCATAGGTGAGATAGAGCTTATGAATCCAATTCAAACTTCCTTTAGTGAGAGGATGTTCTTGGTTAACTTTCTTCCCCATATAAAGAAGCAGGTATTTTTTTATGGTGCTTCGATTAGCTCCTAGGGAGGCAGCTATGTTATTCATGCTCTTCCCTTTATTATATTCAATGACAAGTTGTTCGTGCCATAACGGCCCATATTCAACCACCTTTACAGTAGCGAAATCAAATTCTAATTGTCCGTCTACGCAGCTGGACCGATATTCCATTTTACAGTGTTTACATAGAAATCTGCCCCTGATTCTTTTAGTAGAATAACAATAATGCTGCTTATTGGAGGTAATCACATTTTGGGCATACTTCGCACAAACCTTATTTATACATGGCCAAGGCCCGTTACCAAATGGAATGGGCGTTTTTTTATGTGCACTTTCATACTTATGGAGTTGTCCATAACCTCCAATTAACCAGTCCAACACCAACATATGAACAATTGGATTTCGGATGGCATTCTTTTCGCTGAAAATTTGTAGTGCACTTCGTTTTTCTAGTAAGTCTGGTATTAACCCTAGTTCTTCTAGTGTTCGAGGTGAATATCTTTGGAGGAATTTTTCATGGAATTTTTGATTCATGTACCTACCATCTGGATGCTGATAACCCATTTCTCTTGCTAACAAGTTGTAAATGTAAAACAGGTCACCAATCTTAATTTCACCATTTAGTATTTGATAGACATCTTTAGAAATCCGAAGTTTTAACTGCATAATTTCATCTTGGTGTAACGTGTCTATTGTGCCACTTAGTTCGTGCCCATTCGGGCAGTGGGTAGATCCTAGAAATATTGTGCCATATAGCTGCCCCAATGACACTTCACACTCCGGACACTGACTAATTAAAACACATCGATGCTTATGACATACGTCTATACTACCAATTTGATGAGAACGATGAATGTATACTTCCCCAAAACGCTCCTCATCTTCTGTAATACATTGAGTACAGTAGCGAACATCTTTCGAAATAATAGGAGGAATTAAAACAGTTGCATATTTTTCACCTTGTCGATAAACGATCATCCTTGACCGTAATTCGTCACGATTGACGTCAGACAAAAAGGCAGCGAAAAAGGGGTAAAATGTATGTTGGAGGAGAAGTGTATCACTATCGGGGAATAAAGATGGCACTTTTCTCTGAAGCACCTCCAAATTATGAGGCAGGAAGGGCACCCTTCTAGAATTTATTCCCATTAATTCCTGAATCCCTTCTATATAGGAGCACCCTTTACGGAGAACATATCGGTAAATTAAACTTCTTAATTCCTCATCTGGGTAAGGAGATGGAAACATTTGAATTCGGCTCAAAAGTATCACCTACTCTGCTCGTTTTTCAATCGGTTCTGCCTTCAACTCCATTGTAGTAACTGATCACACTATTAATTACGTTGTCTAACTGGACAGCAGCGTCTTTACGCAAACCCGCATTTCGGATTAATTTCCATTTGACTACGCTTTGTTCTTCTTCAAATAATTTTTGCGCAGCCACTTCAATTCGTCTGATTTGGAACTGATGGATAGTCTCTACTTCCCTGTCGATCAAAGCTTTACATCTGGGTAAAGCTACGAGCTTCTTTTCTAATAATGAAAGCTTCCCAATCCTTCTTCCAATTTCTGAGATGGTGACTCGAATCGGTTTACCCGAGGTTGATCTAATTTCTCTAACTGCCTGAGAAATAATCGGTAGAAGCTCTCGATCCCTTTTCTCCCAATCGACTCGAATTTGAAGTATGTCCTCTTTAGCCGTGCTATAACAAGTGGCATTTGTTTGGTTCGACAAGTCTTCGGAAAGCAGATCTAGGTCGATTGTTCTTACATTTTCACCAAATGATTCATACTTATCCATGGATCTAGGCTGCTCCTTCATTTTTAAATAAAGGGTAGAGCGATGAACCCCTAAACACTCGGCTTTCTGCCTAAGTGAAAGATTTGAGTTAACTCGGAGTTCGTCAAATTTTTGTTCCCAAACGATGCCGAACTGCTTGATTCTACCGATTTTCACTCGATCGCACTCACTTGTGTCCGGCCCTCTTCTGGAGTACACAAAACCGCAATTACACTTGAACGTACCCACAGGTCGCCCTGTATCCGAACATCTCGTGACTATACAACTCGGAATAGTGTTTTCTTTAAAATGATCTGCCACTTTATTCAAGCACGGCCATGGACCTGTACCAAAGGGATGATAGGTCTCCTTCTGCATTTCGCAGATCGAATCTATAGTTTCAGCAAGAAATTGCATCACTAGCAAATGCCGCAGGCTATGGATATAATCATGGCCGCGCAGTAATTTATGCAACCAGGTATCCTCCGAATGTTTATTGATTTCGGAGTGACACATGTGGAGTAGGTCCTTTCCCAGTGTTTGATATAGGTTTGAACGAAGATTTTGAAAACGTATATTTCCATTCGGGGTGATGAAGCCGCGCTTCGATAACTTTGCCCTATACATGGGGATATTGTTCAGGTATTCGTCGTCATACGGCATATTAAGTAGCGCATGTGATTGTTTTGCAAGGAAAATCAAATGTTTTTTTTGAACGTTACACGAATGAGGCGCAGCCATTTTTTTACGAATGAGATCACGTTTCAGACTTACATATTCGTGCCTGTTTCGTCTTAAAGTGTAAGGAATCACTGAGTCTTCTAATATGCATTCATGTTTATAACAAACAAGAACGCCTGGTAATTGATGTGACCGATGCCAATATGGAAGCCCGTACGTTATCTCATCCTCTATGATGCATTGAGGGCACACTCTAAGAAAAGGAGGATTTTTCACCGTCGAAGCTAGTAAACCTAACCGAGCATTCACGGCTCTGCCTAGTTCCCCCGTCATGGCTGATTTTACGAAATGAGTTCGGTCTTCGGGAAGAAAAGCAGCAAAATACGGTAACAGGGTGTGAGACTGGATGATCTCTGAAGGGCTCATATTATGCCTCATAAGATGGCTAATTTGATCTATGTGTGCTGGCAAACCTGTAGCAGCACAGAAGACAGAACCATTATATAACTCAGTCATAGTCGCTTTGCTGCTATGATTCCCCGCATATAAATGGTATCTCGCTAGGGCGCTATACAGTAATTCATCTGGAAATAAGGAAGGGAAGAAACCAGTCAGTATAACCACGTCCTATCTTGGTTTATACTTCTAGTTTTCCCCTTTTCATAGAAACTAAACTTTTGCACTCTCGATTACGAGACATCTTCATCTGGGAACAACACATCTTGAGATCCGGTATATCCAGCCTCGGTCAAGGATTTGTATAACTCTTCTGGCGTTGTCTTTCCCTTTTTGGGTACATGGTTTCGAATATCGTTCGGGTCAGCTTCGTCAAAGCCGCTTAAGATATGCTTAGCCACCTCCATCCGTAAAGCAGTAACATCTGCGTGCGGCTCATGATTTTTTATATAATGCAGAGCAATTTCCTCTGCTTGTTCAATTGTGGTACCTAAACTTACAGCCAGTTTGACCAGTTCCATGTATGTTTTACGGTCGTGGTCTATTTTTTCTGTCGGCATTTCTTTCTCTCGAAGATTACCGTGAATACTTACCTTTTCTTCTGATTGAGCGAGATAGTGAGAGAAGTCATTCCATTTCGGATACAAATCATCTATATCATATAAGGCTGATTTATTTTGAGTTTTTAATGCCTTGATCATCGGCTGAACCCAATTGAAGGTGTTCGGAAACAACTTTCTTAAGCCTGGCAACTGTAATGCGTTCCTTTCCCCCCTCCGTTTCTCCAAGAGCGATAGCATCCCACTGGGCAAGCATATAGAGTTTTACCGCTATATCAATAATGCCTTGGGTTAACTCATAAATTGTTTTTTTCATCGGTTCCGTTAATTTTGTTGGGGTGGCCGTCCATTGGTATCTCCACAAACTGGATATGAAATAATCCCAGTCTTCACTATCCGACATGCGGTCAATAATCATATCTCCTTGTCCGCATCCCCTTCTTGCCTGACTAAATGATCCGCCGAACAACCGAAGTGCTTTGTAGGTACCAACGAGAACCACCGGAACACCTATCGTATTGATAAGTTGCGTAAAGAAATTCAGCATTTTCTCAGAACCGCCGCTCTTTGCTAGACTTAAGTTCTGAATCTCATCAATCACTAACGTCCCCAAGCAATGAAGGGAAGCGATGTGGGCCATTTGTGGGATTAATGTGTCCGTGGTCGAGCCATTCGTAACAATTTTTTTGAAATAAGAGGTACCCAGTACCGCATCAACGGCTTGAAAAAAGTTGATACAAAGTCCTTTGATCGAGCCATCATAGGGACAGTTTAATTTAAGCCACACCAACTGATCCAAAACGAGTGGTTGATTATGATAAGCCGTATGCTGAATTACTTGAGGATACAGGAGCAAATTAAGATCCACCGCCGTTGACTTCCCTTGGCCGCTAACACCAATGATATTAAATCCAGCTGCAGTTGATCGTATGCCTGCTGCGTTCTCGCCTTTCTCATTCACTCCTGCTTTCAGAATCTTATCGAATCCGACATGAAATTGTCTTGCATACTCCCTTTGCAGAGGATTACGTGCTACATAGCCATGCCGAATCATCCGTGAAAATCGCTGTTCTATGGACAAATGGATAGGGAGAATTTCCACATAATCACTTAGCTGTTGCACACAATGCAGCCTGAGCCTTCTACTGAGATCCCGCTGTGAGTGATCGTAATCAGGATAGTGGGGTATCGCATCCAGTAATTCATCTTCGTCCAAAATTCTAGGAAGTGATTCGATCATGGGATTTCCAATGTAACCCTTGATTACCTGATCGGAATGATACTGAGCCTCTATAACAACACCTTTCAAAATCGGATTGCGTGTGTACTGCTCAATGGTTTTAACCATTTAACCCCTCCTCTCTTTACTTTTATTCCATGAGAATAATTTCATTCGGTTTTACTGGATTAAGAGAAATCTATAGTCCATTAGTTATGTTTGTCTCAAGCTCTACAGCTAGATACAAATGCGGGTGATCAAAAACTTCCTGACTTTGATGCGTTAATTTTTATATCTTGTGAGGAACATTCCCATACCTTTCTCATTGTTTAGTATGGAGCTATTATTCGTTATCATTTTCATTTTTTCGCCTCTTCAATTTCTCGATTAGAGTTAAGCCTCGTACCTCTGTAAACATTTCGTCCTCTATTAATTCGTCGTTTATATTTATTTTTGGCACTTCATCAGAAACACCTAAACGATAAGCTTCCTTGGTTTGTATCTTCTTTCGGTCTGTCGCCCTATTTTCTTGAATATTCGATTTAAACTCTGCATTGCTGATACTTGCTTCACTTCGTGCTTGTTCCGTTAACGAGATTTCCTCCTGCTTGATTTGCTCAAATCTTTCATTCATCTTAAATTTGGCGTGATTTTGAGTGTCTTTATGATAAACGAGCGCAAGTTTCTCCTCCTGTTGTATCATCTTTATCTCCTCCAGACTCAGGTCCTTGAATCGATCCGATTTCTCCTGTAAACGGCAGGTGAAATAATGGAGACCATCTGGAGATTTCACATAAATCGAATTCATGCATCTTCTGTCATACGCTATCGTGACTGAACGGGAATCACCCTTTACAAACCACCCGACCTCCGTCAACTCGTCACATTTGTAATGAATTCCCTCAAAGGCTATACCTAGCCTTGTAGCTGTTACCTCTTTACAAGGAAGCAAATTTAATCGAATAATGTCTCTGGGAAATGCCTTAAGATGGCCTGACCGATTCTGTATCCCCCAATTCCATAAGTGAATCGGAACTGGCAGAATGGAATCAGGAATCATGCTGGTCTCAAGCGGATAATGCCTAATCGCTTTACTATTATTGTGATACATGATCAGTTCAATCATCAATTTAATAAAGCCCCGTAACGACAGCTTAGCATCGAGAATATAGTCTTTTCCGCCACGTTCCTTAAAGTCAGGCTTCACTGCTCCAGGAATCCATTGTTTAATCGTGGTATTCACCGTTTTAAAATTAGACTCTACTATTCCTTTCCAATCCGCCCGATACGGTGGTTCATTTTTGATTGTGACTCCAAGGCTTTCTGAAAGAGAATCTGCTTTTTTGCTTTCCATTTCACCTCGATCCCCCACAATGACTTCAGGCATATACTGACATGGCCACTGCTCATCGTTAATGTGGATATCGTATTCCGCACAAAAATCTACCTTATTCGTGGTCGCATTCTCGATAGCCATCATGGCACCCTGCCAAGATGGGCCTTCTAGTCCCACGTAGAATCCAACAATCATCCTGCTGAATACGTCTATAACAAGATAGATAACAGGTCTTCCGATAACCTTGGTTCGATTAGCATGGCTGACGAGATAGATGTCTCCTATCGTTGCATCAATCTCGAAAATACTGCCTGGTCCAACCGCTCTTCGTGTAGCATTACCAAGAACAGGTCTGAATTTTAATTGGTATTTCCGAACTCCCTCACGTGCCATTACAACCTTACGGTAGTCTTCCGTTTGTCTGTAAAAATACCGTAATTGATCAATCGTAGGGACTTTGTGACTGGGCAATGGAATCTCGTTTAGTTCTCCATTCACCATAACTTTTTCAAGAAAGTACGTGTGCCACATACGCTCGTGAACAAATTCCATACTATTTGCATCCGTTGTTTTATACCATTGGGCAAGGGCTGCTCCCAAGATCTTTCTCATTTCTTTTGTGATGATAACGCCTTGAAATTCTGGAGATTCCGGATGCATTTGCGCGAGCAGACTTCGCTTACCGACCTTTTTTGTGAAAGTCTTCTTCTCCCCCTTCTTACTTGGCCGGCCACAATTAAAATAGTGCGCTACTAGTGCGTTTTTCATCTTTCCACCGGTCCAATAATATCGTATATACCGGTAAATTAAGGTCTTGCTTTTGCCTGTTTGTTGAGATCGTTCCCTTATCAGTTCCCCCCGGTGTGTCCGGTTATAGATAGCAGGTTCGTTATCCACCAAGTCTTTGATTAATTCCCACCTTTCTTCAATGCTAGAACTGTGTTCTTTTACATACTTCGAATGGGGATCCATAAGGTTTGCGAAGGGATCCACCTCAGCAATGGTATATAAACCTTTACTTAGAGCCTTTTCAATTTCGGTAAACTCCCTCTTTACCGGAATGGGTCTATCTTCAAAGATAGATATGGTATACAAAAACCGTCTATCCGGGGTGATATATAAAATTCGTTCTTGAGCCCTCTCACTTTGCAGGATGACATTCACTTGTATCTCCATTTGTCTCCTCCCACTATGCCCGCTTGATATCAATCGGATCCATCGCTGGTTGAATGATTCGATTCATATTTACAAGCCACCGTTTATTTGCAATAAGATGGCGGACAATAAACAAACTTGTACCTATAGGAAATCCAAATCTCAGATCACACTCTGCAGCGTATTTGGAACAAGACATACTCCTGCTCTGCAGCAAATTAAACAATTCGGGCTCAACGGAGTCGATGATGGATTCATTCAAATGACTCATCCCCTCCAACCCTCGTGCGGAGTGAACCCAGGACACATTTTTAACTAGATTGTATGAGATATCTTTATCTGTAATGAGTCTCCATTGAACCCCTTCATCTGCAAAAAAACGTCTTTCAATTTCAAATTTCTCTATGGTTCTAGGGGTTAGATTATCTCGCGGTTTGACCGTATGTGCCCAATATTCCAAACCGTGTTCGGTTTGAACCGTAAGCATAAAATCCGTGGTTATCACAATGGGTTCTTTTGTTTTCGGATCACAGGGATACCTAATTTTTAAAGTATCCGCAATAAACATCGTCTTTTCTTGGGGTAAAAGCGGAAATTGCTCCCGAATATCCACAATACGGGGGGACCACTCACACATATAAAAATAGGCTGTTTCAAGATGCTCCGATAACAAGTGATGGATTCTTCCCGTTTTCCAACCCTTTATGCGACTTACAACCCCTATGGATGGAACATCGTGAATCGTCAGCCAAGGTTTATACGTCGCTCCTTGCCCTTGTCCTCTTTTTTCCTTTATTCGTCTTGCAATGACGCTTCGTGTAGTGCTACGTTTTCGTTTCGCCATAATTGAGTTAACCTCCTTTATGATTAAGAAATGGAAAGGCAGCCTGCATGAGGTATGGTTGCATGAAGAGGTAGGTTGAACGAGTTGAATATTATTGTGGGGGATAGGATTTTTGATTCCTATTTGTAACAAAAAAGCGCACAACTTGAGATCTCGTTGTGCGCTCCTGCTGAATATTGCATCCATTATACCATATATTGTTTTTTTCATGACTTTACATCAGAATTACTTTAGTGCTAACCTGGCACTTAGTAGATTTGCACGCTATACATTCATATTCTGCTGGTTATACTAAAGGTTCATCAGATATTCGTGATAGTATTGATTTCGAAGTTCTTCTTTACGGGTCTGCATTAAGGTATATCTTAGATTCACATCAACAACCTTTCGATATGTATCCACGTCCGATTTTTTCAAGATCCCCCTACCTGTATAAAGCATTACTTTCTTCATGTCGACCCGACCAAATGTCATAAGGGCTTCGGTCCCTATATGTTGAAATACATCGACACCCAAAACCTCCCGTTTTGAAGGAACACATGCTACGGATCCGCACGAAAGTTTGAATCTCTGTAATGGCTTGATATCAATGACTAGGAGTCTTTTTAAATGCATCCATTCATTAGATAAAACCTCATATTTATCTTTTTCATGCGTCCAGGCCTTTACTTGATCATTAACGTCCATATTCCCTACCCATTCCCTATAACCATGTAACCTCGTAGGATCGATTCTCACGGTTTTATTTGGTGAAAAACGAATCGTGGGGCGTTTGGGAATCGTCCATGATTTCATGCTTTCTTGAAGATCTACTGGCAACGATTCCAAATCTATTTTTGTTACAACGGGAAGTACCCCAAGCTGTAGTAAGTGGTCTTTGAGCGCTTCGATATCATCCTCAAAAACACGGATGCCCTGAAAAAAGCCAACAACGCCTAGTTCTGTCCACTCTAGGCGTTTCTCTCCTGTGCTTGTTTGATATTCACGGATGTTTTCGCGTAAACAAGAAAGCTTCTTCTCACTCTCTATCATCCTGTGGTAATGACCCTTCGAAATGAAACTTTGAAAACGATCTACGTATTTCAAACGCAAGCCTCCTTAGTTTCTAGACGTTAACCGTTTCTTATCTTTCCGTGCTTCCTTCAGTTGTTGTATCTTTGTTTGATAACTTTCGATCTCCGGCATAACAATCCGTCTTGTCAGCATCAGGCAAGGTATATATTGTTCCTGACTAGGCAGCAGGATCATCAAACGTTCTTCCTCGTTCATGTACGCTGAAAGTGTCCAGTGGCTGGTTTTCGCAGCTTGTTCAAACCACTTCTCTTTGATCGCTAGTGAACATGTGTAATATTTTCCGTTAAACAGAACTCCATTTACAGTTACCTCGGCAAAACCTTCCAAACCCCTCACCTCTTGATTTTTCATATATTCACCTTTTTTTCCCATTTCATCGAAAGCTAAACTTGTACTTTTTGAAAAGTTGAAATCCAAAAAGTTTAGGGTTTTTAAGTTTGAATTTTTTCATCCGGGAAATAACTGATAGAAGAGGTGATAGAATCGTGGAAGAAGACATTGTAGAACAGGAACTCCCAGATCTGGGCTATGCGGAAGGCTTTGATTACTTATATCAACTACTGAGCCATTTAACGAGCTCCAAACAATGGTTCGGGCATAAGGTCTCCCTCATGGTTCGTTTATCACGAGAAACACAGCAAAGTCACGTTTCTCGGGCAGATATTGAGGCGATGTTCCCCCAATATACTGCAAAAGAACTTGATACCATTCTGAATAGCCTTATTGAGGGAACATGGTTAGTTCGACAAGAAGGTACACTCCAATATTCACTATCCAAAAGTGGTTTGTTGTTTCTACGTTTCCTCCCATTTCTTTATCGGGGCGATGAAATGGATGAAATGTCCTTCCAGCTTGCAGTAACCGAAATTTTAAAGGTTGCTGATCTGATGGGCTTAAGTTTATCGTCCATGGAGCTGTTGCGGGATCAAATCTTGTACTCGGTAAGACGTCACATTTCGGAACTCGCCAATGCGTTAGTATCCAGAAATGATGAGCGAATACGAAAACTTATCCACAAAATCAGTGAATTTGTCGGAAATATTGATGAATTAATTAAACGCATGTCGGACATCACGAATTACAAGATTTCAAAGGGATTAGAACTTACAGAAGCAGATAAGCACGGCATCGAAATACTCCTCACCTTCCATCAACGAGTCATGAGTTTATATGATGAGCGTAAACAATACTATCTTGATCATCAAGTACTGGGCTCTGCACCATTCACCAAAAGTGATATTGACCGTTTATTGTCAGGCTCTTCTTTCTATCAAATGACCGCGTGGATTGATAAAGGGGTTTTTACACCCTCTGGCTCTTCTTGGTTCGACGAAAACAATTTAATTGAATCCTTGCAATTATTTCTACAGCAAAGAAAACATAGCCGTGGAAGAAGAATAAGCCGAAAAGTAAGTGGAGGGGAAGAAATGCTGGAGAACATGTTTATCGAATCTCCTTATTCCGAAAAATTGACCACCGCATTAATTGAGGAATTTAAAGTCAAGGAGTCCCTGACTTTGGAACAATTTCTTCAGCCTTTATCGGAAAAGGTTGAAGGTTTCATGTATCTGGCTGCACTCTGCGCAATGGAAAATCAGAAGTTTCTTTGGAGAGATTCCCCATTTATAGGGTACACGTTAGATACGAAAATGCATAGTCTGACCCTTCAAGAACACCTTTTTCATCAGCTTTCAGATGCTCTCATTGAAAGGATGGGTACACATGTTTAACTTAAACCAATGGATGGATTATAGCCCGGAAGAAGTTTGTGCGATGCTAACCATCAAAGCATGTCCTAAGCATCTAATTCCTCGACTCGAGTTTGATGATACTTTTCGTACAGATGTAACGAATCGACTTCGAGAGGTTGGATACGAGTTTGTCGATGATCCGATTTCCCAGCATTTTGATGCACGTTTATCTCAGGATATTCGTCACCTCGAGCCTTTTACCGAGGGTCCATTTCCACCTAATGAGGGGCAGTCGGTTGTTGGAAAGGCATTACTTGTGATTCTTTGGTGCAATCTCATTTTGCCCAAATATGATCATTCGCTAAAAAAACAAATGGATGAGGATCCCCATGTAACCGAAGAACAACTATTTGAAAATTTTAAATCACAGCTTGGCTCCATGCAGAACTTGAGGAAAAATTTAACCGTGCTGAAGCAACAAGGTTTTATACTAGGGGTTCGCGGTACAACCTCTATGATCGCGGGCCCCCGCTTATCCACAGCTGTGGATAATTCAAAACTTTATGAACAGGTCCGAAAGCATGTCATTGATCTTCTTATCAATGAAACTGATGCATTGAAAGAAGAAACGTCACTTGCGTTTACGGAAATAACGAAAGAAGGTGGGGATACATATGAAGAGAATTATGGATAAAAAGTATTTGCCGATTCGTTTTCTGAATCTGGAAATGGAAGGCTTTTCCTACTTCCCGCGTCAAGAAATCCCATTAGACGCACAAATCATTGGGTTAATTGGTAATAATGGTGCCGGCAAAACGACCATCCTGAATATGATCCGAGTACTCATTGGGTCAAGAAAATTCGATAATAACCAATCTCTTCAAACATTCTTTGAACGGGATGATGTCGATGAAATCTATATTGTCGGACGTTTCGTGAATACCATTCATCCCACTTACGGAAAACGTCCATTTGAAGCTATTGGTAAAAGGCAAGACACCGTTTCTATTGTTTGTAGAATCAAACGCGATCCATGCAAACGTGAATACTGCGTTTTTGATGGCTATTTTGATTTAGATCTTGATTTAAAGGCCTACATCCGCTGGTTGAATATGGAGCAATATGCTCGGCAAATGCAAGAGATCGGTCTAACCAGATCCCTCATCAATGCTTGTAGTTTAGACCAAGGTAAAACGGAAGATATTATGGATCTCAATGAAGAAAAATTGGCTGACTATATTTTGCAGATTTGTGGAGAACAAGAGAGATTGGACCGCTTTAACCAGATTAAAGCGGATATTAAAACGTTAAAAGAACAGTATTTTCATATTAATCTACAGAAACAACAGCAAGAACTTACATTGAGGGAAATTGAAAACAACATCAGCCTCTGCAAGCGGATACTCGAACTCGAGCATGAGATAAAAGCTCTTCAATTGGAACTTCCGCTTTCAGAATATGCACACTTAATGAATGTATATGAGGAGTTCAACCAAGAAATAGTAGATCTTTTACAAAAAGAACATGAATTAATTTCAAAAATAGAGACAAATGCTCAATTGCTTGCCGATCATACGCAGCAATTATCCAAAACCAAGATAAACATCATAGAATTAAATGGATCCATGAGAGAGCTTTCGGAAAAACGAACATCGACAGCGGTTGAAATATCCAATCATGAACGTAATGCTGCAGAACTAAGCACGTTCATCGAGACGTATCATCCCCTTCCTGTTCAAGACATAGCTCAACTATCTGAGGGAAAACATCAATTGAATCAAAGCTATAAAGACCAATTAACCATAACAACAAATTTGAAGAATCAGCTACATCAGCTTGAACATAAAATTGCTCGCATGGAAACATCAAAGAAAAGTGAATTTCCTGCCGGCGTTATACAATTAAAAAAATGGCTGGAATCTAAAGCCATTGATCATTTATTAATTGCCGATTGTATCGACATCCCCGATCCGTCTTGGCAAGAAGCTATAGAAGCTATGTTAGGAACGGAACGATTTACGATCGTTGTAAGTCCTGAAGACATGGTCCAAGTCATGAAAGAAGCACAAGCAATTAAGTATCCTTTCTGGGTATCACCCTATAAACCTGCGTATTTACAGCTTAAAAAACAAGCCGTTCTGAACAAAATCCTTCTTAAAGACGAACGAATAGCTGGTTATTTACAGCGATTTGAAAATGTAATGATTGCCCATAATCTTGAAGAAGCATGGGCCTGGGTTCGTAAAGGTAATAGTGCTTTATTAAATTCACCGTCTCCCTATTATGTTGTTGAACGTGGCGGACGTTCTATTGGTGCAAAAGGTCTTTATTGTGGTCAGTCTGCTTTTCAAGCCCAGCTTAAGGCAGACAAGAAACATGCACTCGAACAAAAATCCCTACTAATTCAATCAGAAGAGCAAGAAGTTCTCTTATTGGAACAGCTGAACGCAATAATAGAAGAAATTAAGACCCAGGAGCAAATTCTTCTATTACCTAGTAAAAAAGATACTCTCGCTCACACCTACATGATCCTTCAGCAACTTCAACATGAGATGGATACCCTGACGAAATCGAGAGATGAATGTACGAATTCTCTATTAGAACTTGTCACCCTTCAAAATCAACTTAGTAATCAAGCTGGCGTACTAACTGAAAAATTGAACGGTTATCGTGGTGAATTATCTATCGTTGAAGTGAGCATTCGGGATAAGAAATCGCAGAAAATCAACATCGAAGCCCAAGCCGATGAAATTCGGAGTCAATTTACCGAAGAACAACGAGTGGCATTAGCTGTTGCCGATAAATTGGCCACACTAGAGAAACCGGAGCAATACCGAAAGAGTATAGAAATGAAGGAATCCGCTGTCGAGATATTGCGGAATAATATATCAGGAGGAGCCGTCCGACCGGGAGAAGAAATAGCTACAGTCAAATTAGAGCAGTCGTATGAAAAACACCGCATGCTTCTGGATCAACATCAAGAGGAGATTCAAAAAATTCAAGATGATTTGGACAAACTTGAAAAGAAGCGTGTTGAAGCTAAAAACGAGTACCGAATTATGGTTGATGAGGTATTTCAAAAAGTACGGAAATCACTCGAGGAAATGGCAGCGCGGGGTAATTTCGAAGCCTCATTAAGAGCTGTTTATTTGGAGGATGAGCGTTGGAAGGTTGATTATCGTCTAGGCTTTAATGGGAAACCGGCAAAAAGTTACCGGGATAAAAGTGCACTTAGCGGTGGACAAAAAGTCATTGCTTCATTACTTCTAACCTTCGCTGCGATTAAAGCAGATGGCGTACTCAGCTTTATGTTATTGGATGAACCGTTTGCCCATTTGGATGAAGAGCGTATTGCCTTAGCCGGCCAGTTTCTAAGTAATTCCGAGGCTCAAATCATTATAGGGATGCCCTATTCTGAAAACATCAAATTGATGATGCCATGGATGAATATGTTACTTAATTTCCGACCTAAAAAGAGGAATGAAACAGTAGCGCCTCCGATTACTTACGGAAAAATTCGTCCGTAGATTTAATTACATAAGGGGAAACCAATGATGACCTGTGGCACAACCAAACATTCTTTCAAAACAATTACGATGTGGACTCCAGTTGAATTCGAAAACGAAAACTATACAAGTAGGAAAATAAAAGTCTCTACCTGCAGACATTGTGGCTTTACTCGTCAAACTCCCATATCTGAACGGATCAGATATGGAGCCGGTGAACCCCCTTATGATCTAGATAATGTTCTAGAGGGAGAGATGCTAGAGTTGACTCGCTCCCTCCTCTTAGATCTAATCAAATCAAAGACTCGCAAGCGATGGGAAAATTGGAAAGCACACTGGTTAACTCATGTTGAATATCAACTATTTGACGAATCCGTAATGAGATTATTTAACTGGGGCTTGCTAGTCATGCACGAGAAAAAGCTCCACAATCGTATCCAGACCTGGGATCCCAAGTTCGTATCTGCTAATCTTGGAATGTTTGAATCTGATATTGCTCGCCTCATGGAAATGAATTTCGACACGAATACAGCCGAACTCGATTCACTCACGATGGCGTTCCAGGACCTTAAGCCATTGACCGAAAACGAACATCTCATAAAAAAGGTCATTCAATTCGTAAAAATAAAGAGAGATTCATCTACCATACACATGATACGACTGCTATTTGCTCTTTTTGACCACAATCAGAAGCAAAAAACCATGAGTTGGAAAATGTTCTCGCAACAGTATTTTTATTCGACAAAAGCCCTTTCAGAAGGGGATAAGCATCGCTTACGAAAATTACTTGGAAAAAAACTATCCGACTTTGGTATTCACTCCAATAAGTCACGAATTTGGATAACCGGTCCTTTTTCATGGGAACTAAATGGCTATACGAACTATGGGCTTGCATTTCATGGAAGTTTATCTTTAACTCGGAGTATGATTCATAAAATGCGGATAATATCCTGGGACTCCCCCCATCTTCTCATTATTGAAAACAAAGATTTGTTCGATTCACTAGTTGATAGTCAGTGGTTAGACCCATGTAAATGGTCTCTCCTTTACAGTAAAGGCTTTATATCTTCTGAAGAAATTGAGCTTATTTCCTATGCCTCAACATTTAATCTAGTGTCTATTACCATATGGCCAGACTTTGACCCTTTTGGGTTGTCCATTGCCATTAATATAAAGGAAAAATTAATGGGGAAAGCCTTGAATATCCCCGTTAAGATATTTGGATTCACCAAAGAATGGGGCGAAAGGTTTCCTGGCACCAGCCCCTTAACTAAAAGTGATTTGAATGAAATTTATCGGTTGATGACTTATCCTATTCCCCATGCATGTATAGAGGCTCTACATTTGATGAAAAGTACAAATCGGAAAGGTGAGCAAGAGTTATGTTTTGATTTCTTTACAGAATCTGATTTTGAGCGCCATTTATCTCAAGATGTTGTACAACTGATCTAAACCAGTGTTCGATTCTAATGTGCCTATGATAAAACAATGACCGCTATAGATCAGTTAATTGCCACAACGAAAAAGATGTTTCCTCTTAAGGACATGTGAGGGCCAAGTGCCGTTTATTAAGGCGATAAGTTATAGTCGAAACTTGGCGTCATTGATACTAGAATTTTTTTATTGAAGGGGATATCACATTATGAGCACAAACAGTCAGTTACTCCTTTTATCGAGCTTTTGTAAATATTTCACTGGCCCATCAAACACTAAAATATTCAAAAACATTATATAAACTTCCTTTTGTGGGATCCTCTAACCATTCTTCATGCTTATGTTTGATTCTATCAGTCATAAATGGAGATTCCTTCAATAAACTCCAACTTTCTTTATATAATTCAATTAAGTATTTTAATTGTTGTGATGGGTTTTCGCAAACGTCGAGTACGCCGTGAGAACTGAAGTCCGGTGAGCTGATCCATGAGCTGATACGGTAATCGCCGCTGTCGATGCCCGTTCGATCGTCGCAGATCCCGGCGTGATGCTCCAGGTTATGACCGCTGACTCAACGTACATCATCATGTGTACGATGAGCCCTCTCAAATGCAGAGCCCTCCGATGTTTCCACTTCCCGGCAATTAAGAGGTCGTAAAGTAAGCTCACCCTTCATCGATGGCATGCGTATAGACAATCCTGGTGTTTTGTGGAAGTTAATTATCGGTGATATTGGATAATATTAATAAGAATGGGGGGATATCAATGTGCGGAAGATTTACCCTAACTATTAACGAAAATGAAATCGTCGATCATTTTAAAGTGAGCAGGGTCGAGTATGAGTTAAAACCGCGTTACAACATAGCGCCTTCTCAAACGATCGCTGTCGTAAATGGAAGTAGCGGAAGAAGGGTATTGGAAGGATATAGATGGGGACTTGTTCCATTTTGGGCCAAAGATATTAAAATTGGTTATAAGATGATTAATGCCAAGGCTGAAACGATACAATCTAAGCCGGCCTTTCGACATCTTATTTCCACGAAACGTATTATTATCCCGAGTGACGGGTTTTATGAATGGAAAAGAGAAGGGAAGGACAAAAAGCAGCCGTATCGATTCCAGATCAAATCAAAGGGCGTGTATGGCTTTGCCGGTTTGTACGACGAATGGAAGGATCCGGACGGAGAGACACTGCGCAGTTGTACCATAATTACTACCAAACCAAATGATTTGGTGGCAAATGTGCATGATAGAATGCCGGTTATTTTGGATGATAAAAAAGCAGACATCTGGCTGGATCCGGATGTACAAGATAAAGAAAAGCTTCAGGAATTATTATCTCCTTTCCCTGCTGCCAACATGCTTTCCTATCCAGTTTCTGCTGCAGTAGGGAACGTTAAGAATACGGGTTCGGAATTAATAGATGAGATTCCGTTAAACTCAAAATAAGACCCACTTCCACGCTAAGGCGTGGGAGTAGAGTAGTCGTCTTCTATGTAGGAGATGATAAGATGAGATATAATGGAAGAAGCGAGCCGAGTTCATCGGCTGAGAATTCTACTGACTTCTTTCTGAAAAATCATGGAAGGGACTGTTTAAAACTTGGGATGGATTGCAAAACGATATGACAACATTTCAGATGTTAGCCAAGAAGCTAATAAAAAGGAAGTGCTACAGTTCAGTAATGCGGAGTTACTTCTACTAGAAGATGCATTGAACATCGCACAAAGAGAGTCCGGTCAGTACATTAGCATAGGAAAAACACTGTACAAAAACGTGCGCGGTCACTTAGATTCCCAGGGCTATAGATTCAATGAAGACGGATCATATTACCACATTTCTCGAGGTTAACCCTATCTCCTAAAGGATAACACTTGTAAGTTGAAGCTGTCGACCGCGACCTGTGTGCGTATTGGAGGTAGTAAAACACTACACAAATCACCGAGGGAGAAGAGCTCAATTGAAAATAAAATTGCAGATAACCGAGTTTGTATTTTCACTATCATTCACTATGGCTATTATCGGGAGTTTTTTTGCTATTCGAGCTAATATTCTCGGTACATCAATTTCTCTTTTTTTTCTAATAGCTGCTATAATTTATCCTATTGTCGAAGTAACCATTTCCAAGAAAAATTACGGACACGGTATATGGTACAATCGGTTGTTTAATACGTTTGAATTTCATATTGGATCTCTCACGGATTGGAATATGATTGCTGTAAGAGCAGCAAAAATTCGACGACTAGCTTCGAAAAAGGGGGTTAGTGTATTATTTTATACGGATCATTACAAGGAAGAACGGCTTCATGAACTGGCAAAAAACATGAATATTTTCAATAGAGATTCGACGGGCAAATCCGTTGCAATGGTTGGCTTATAAATGTACAAGTATCGGGGCTACTTTCTACAAGAAAGAGGCATGGAAACGTAAAAAGTATCCTTTAGTCCGATGTATCATGGAGCCTGGCAACGAAATTTAGTATGAATTTGATAGCAACATTCTATAGGGAAAAACCGTCAATTATTGAGGAAGGTACAACAGTTTTAGGAGGAATATGAATGAAAAGGTGGAGTTTGCTTGTAGTACCTTGTCTTTTCTTGTTTATTGTTGGTTGCTCTGGAAATGAATCAATCAATCCTGAGAAATGGGATCGTTCAAGTGGCTATGTGATTGCAAAAGAAGACCAGAAAATATTGGTAGTCAGGCATAAACCTGAACTTGAAACTGGCAACATGTCAGTATCAGAACTTCTCAAACAAAACCAACCTGATGCAATCTGGATAACGCTCAAAAATCCAGAAGTGTATGACACTATAGCAATAGGTGATAATGTGGAGTTAGGTATTGAAGGAGTAATTAAAAACTCCTATCCCGCCCAAGCCAATGCTACCGTAAAAGTCAAGAACTAGTGTCATTTACAATGTTAAAAAACGCTTTTGTGGATTGGTTAGCCACAAAAGCGTGTTTATTTAAAACGATGAATCAGTATAAACACCGGACATTCCTAGACCATCAAACACACGACTATACTTCGAAAAGTAATCGTAAACTTCATTGCCATTTTGGTCCAATAGCGATCCTGCATAAACTCCTTCTATACGAGCATAGTTTTTTGTTCCGTTGTTAGCGATAGAGTAAACCAGCCCTCCACTGTCTCCACCAATTGCACCGGATAGCGTAGTGACAACTACATCTTGTGTATCTCCAGGAATGTCAAAGGAGTTATCAATAACTTGAACTGGACCGAAGCTGGAACCATTACCGGACCGTGCATGGACTCTTACATAATCTCCTACTTCTCGGTAATAGCCTGCATAATCCGTTGTTCCGATTGTCATAGAATTCCCATTAAGGAAGACGCTTGGAGTCACAGTTACATTAGTAGTATAACGGATATATCCAGCATCAAAGTTTCCAAGTAGACTTCCATTAGACATATTCCCGATAGCGGCAGTTCCATCCGATTTATCATACCAAGTACCATTTCCACAATGCCCTGCTATAACGCCGACATCGTTTCCATTGGCACGCCCGTTGAAACCAAGGCTACACTGATATTCACCGCCCGTGACAGTTCTCTCAACTTGTTCACCGGGATAAAGATTGTATGCTTTTTTCTTGACAACAAGATCGCCAAATACCCAATTAACCATATCTTCATCAATATGTTTAAGTATTGTTTCCTTATTGATTTTATAATTTTCCTCCGTGATGTAGACATTCACTTTATTCTTTTCTACACTAATTCCGACCCCTTCAAGACCTAATTCTATTGCTAAAGCAGATAATGCTTCCTTAGAGGAATACAATTTCTCCTTGGAATATTTCACTTTTTGAATTTTGGTTTTATCTTTGAACTTTGCGATACTTTTGATTTTTTCTTCATTAGCAAGTGACGTGTCTGTCAGTAAAATAACATTATAGCCATCTTCATCGGTGTATACTCCACCGTAAATATCCTCCATATTAGAAGTGACGAATTCTTGTACCTTTGCACGATCACCATCTTAACAGATGTCTTTTTTCTCTTGTCTACTAAAAGGGGATAATACCAAATTAGCGACTTTATATGGGATCATGTTCTTGTCCCTCGACAAGTCGCAATAATGCGACTACTTACAAATTATCTCTTTAATAATTCAATAAGATGTTTAATAGAATCGCCATCTTGTTTTTGTATATCGAGTAACCATTTTTGAGTCTTCTCTCTGTTATACTTTTTACTCATCAAACATTTCATGAAAAAATTTCTTAACTTCAATACATCGTTTTCAATATGAGAAAATGTACTTTCAAACTGTATAGCATCATCCAAATATCCACTTTTCATTAAATATTTAACACGCATGGTCATCAGTTTTTTGTGCTCATACAAGGCATGAAGAGATCGTAATGTTACTGGCGATATTTCTTCCTGATCAAATACCTCTACTAAACTACGATAAACCCCTACCCCCCAAGTTCTATTTCCTGAAGTCCTACCTTCCGGGTCTAAAAGCGGTACTTCTAATGCTGCATATCTCATCGAAGTATTAAACTCATTGATATAATCTTCTAGTTGAGTCACTACATAATCAAGATTTAATTGATACTTCGACTGGTGTCCTTCATCAATTCTTTTTAGCAATTGGACACCTTTAAATTCATTAGTATCCGAATACTCACTTTCCACAGCTTTTTTAAACGATTTATACTCTACAACTTCACGACTATAAGTCCCATTGAAAAAATCAGCAACATAAAAATGCTCATGCTTAGAATCGTAACCATATACAAAAATATCATGACCTATATGGTTGGAACTACGATATAATGGCAAATAAAAGGTGTCAACACCTAAATATACATAATAACCTAAGTTTATGCTATTAATTATAAAATCACAGACATCCATTTCAATACTATTAAAAATATCCTTCTTTATAAATTGTACTTCGACTAGAGGATAATGTATTCGGCTTAAAGGTTCATATGTATCCAGGTAAGTATCAAAATTAGTTACTGCAGGATATATTCCACAAAATAATTGTACATGATTATTAAATAGCCAATCATAAAAGTGAGGATGATTGTTAAGTATAGAAGTAATATTAGCACGGAATGGATAACTTTTAATTAATGGTTCACCCATTTCTAATATTTGTTTCATTCTTCTAATCTCCTTTTACTCAATATACGATAATTTTTGGCGTATAATTTTCCCATTCTCATTCCTAGGTATTTTATTCACATTATAAAAATAATGAGGAATCTTATAAGGGCTTAAATTTTGTTGGCATATCTTCTTTAGTTCAGTAATAGAGTTGTCATCAGCATTATTTGTTACTAATAAAGCTATTATTAATTCACCAAGAATAGGATCCTTTTTACCATAAACCGCAGCATCTAATATATCCTTTTGCTTAACTAAAAATTCTTCGATCTCCTCAGGGTATATTGTATTTCCTCCAACCAGAATGACATTCTTTTTTCTTCCAATAATACATAGTTCCCCTTTTTCGTTCAGGTATCCTAAATCCCCTGTTCTTAGCCAATTATTATTTAGTACTTCTCTCGAAGCTACTGGATTATTATAATAACCAATCATATTGCCAGGACTATTAATTAGAATTTCGCCGATCTGATTTGTTTTACATAGTTCATTATTCTCAGTGATTATTCGAAGTTGGATGCCCTCAAAAGGTCTACCGACAGTTTTATCATCAGTGCTAGGATATATATCACTATCGGGGTCAGTACAAGAAACTCTAGGCCCTGCCTCTGTAAGTCCATAGGCTTTTATTATTTTTGTATTTGGTAATTTCTTTCTAGCTTCAATTAGTTCTTGCGCCGGAGTATAATCACCGGCGCTAATTATAAATTTTAAAGATGATAGTAAGTCTGGGTCTTTTGGAGGGTAACGATTCATTAAATGCAAATGTGTAGGCACACAACCCAGTGAATAAATTCCATGCTCCTTTATTAATTTGTAAATATCTCGTGGAAAAAAGGGTTTAGAATAAACTACTGAAGTACCACCTAAAATTAATTGTGCCAGTAGTTGTGTTGTGTTCACGAAACTTGATGTTAGTGGAAGGATAATTAGTGTCTTATGAATACTATTTTTAAAAACTCTGTTATTATGCCTTTTTGCGACCCATAACAAGCCAGAATGAGATAATTGGACAATCTTAGAGGATTTGCCTGACGTCCCTGAAGTCGGTATCAAAACTGCTGTTCCATCTTTTAAATACCTTATATCCCTGTCATTATTGATAAAGGTTTCTTTTTCGCTATAGTTTAGAATTTTTATATTGAATTCTTCGCGGTCTAATAAAACATCCTCTCTATCTGTTATAAGAATAGTTGAATTCGTTTCTCGAATATGATTTTTAAGTTCCTGTACTGTGCTTTTTATTGATACTGGAACAACAACGCTTCCGGAAAAAAGGATCGCTAAATATGAAATATAGTAAAAAATAGGGTTATGAAGACATACAGAAATATTGGTTGGGTTTCCAAGTTTATTTGAAAGCTTTAGAGCCTCTTCCAACAATGAATCATATGTGATACTTTCGGTGTTCCATATTACTGCGATATTATCTGGGTATTTTCGTGCTGTTTCAGTAAATACACTTTGTATAGTATTAGTGCTCATATACATAATATGATCTCCAATGAAAAATAATAAAATATGCTGGATTCAAAAACTATGACAATGGAATAAAGGATCTAACCTTTCCTGTACTTGAATCTGGAATTATTATGTCAACTTTTTCTGTTGTCACAAATATATCGCATTTCAAAAACCTCTTTAATGCCTTTTCTATTTCTGTCTTAACATTTTTATCAATAATACCTTTTCCGGTATATTTTATATGGAACAGTTCGTAGTTTTTTTGTTCAACTTGTATTTGTATAATATCAGCTATAGGATTTAATAGAAGCCAAATTTGTGAGAGAACTGATCTATTTACAGGGCCTTTAGGTGTGATTACAGATTCACCCGTTCTACCTAAAATTTCAAGGATAGGTTCGTTTGAGCCACAAGAACATTCTTCCTTTAAAAAGCGACCTACATCACCAATTCTATAACGTACAAGAGGCATAGCTAATTGCATCTTTCCAGTTACGATAATATCTCCATACTCCAATCCGTATTCGTTGAAGAAGAAGAAGTTGGTTTCTCTAGTAACAGTTTCGCTCATGGGTTCACTTTTGTTTAGTGGTATAGCAAGTGCTGCTCAAGCAGGCTTCAGTTGGTGGCCGACTTTGAGAGAAGGTTCAACTGGTGGTTATGTTTCAGGTTTACAGGCTAACTTGTGGGCGTTCGGACAACAACCATATACAGCGATTGATGGTAGTTTTGGATCCGGAACAAAAACAGGGGTTATGAACTTTCAAAGATATGCGGGTGTTACCGCTGACGGTGTAGCTGGTTCATCTACATGGAATAGGTTCGATTACTACTCATTCTATTCAACCGATAAACATTGGTACCTAGATAGCCCCCAAAGCTCGACTTATTGGACCTTCTACGATGCAAACGGAACTAGAGTATCATACGAAGTACTGTATAAGTCTAATAACGCGAGAGTTAAATTCGGATATGTCAATTAATTAACAAGGAGGTACATTATACAATGAAGATAAAAAAAATACTTGTTACATGTGCGACAGGGGCTTTACTTCTAACAGGTGCTGGATATGCGTATCAGTCCTATGCTGCCGAAGGGGATACTACGATTCCAGAAGTGGTTACAGAAGAAAATACAGTACAACAAAGTGAAGGAATTACCGCCTCAAACACTCAAGAAACAGTAGTCCCGCCTGATCCGGGAGTTCAAGACAAGAGAGTTGATCTGTCTCAGCTTCCAGAGGGTGTTGAAGTGCGTATTCCTGAATCAATCAAGGACACAGCTCCTG
>NZ_JBNDYG010000058.1:0-33891 GCF_049893405.1 Paenibacillus sp. Dod16 | reverse complement strand
TTCTCGGCTTTTGCCTGTTTTTTGCTGTGATATGCCGGCAATAGCGGAACAAGTGTCCGCTTAAGCTTAATTTTAGTACCTTTGTTTGCAAATAGCGGAATCACGGTCCGCACGGAGCAGGTCTTATGTCTGTACACCGTTCGCGGCGTTCCCGCACCGAGCGCTGTCCCCTGTGCGCACGCACCGAGCGCTGTCCCCTGTGTGCACACACCGAGCGCTGTCCCCTGTGTGCACGCACCGAGCGCGGCGGCGCCTGTGTGCACGCACTGAGCGCGCTGTTCCCTGTGCGCTCGGTGCGTGGTCCGGAGCAAACTTGGATGGCTGTCGTCGACCTTATACAAAGAAGCCATCTCTCGAAGCCATGCAAAGATCAACGGTAAGTGGGTGGATCATCAGGTTCTGGCGATTATAAATCCGTCGGAGGATAGCTAGTTTTCCAAAGTGCAAATAATCGATGATTTATGGCTCAACCAACGGGATACGTTAGTTGAAATGACAACAGCGGCGGACCAAGAATTTTTACTTTGCATAAAGGTGGACCTCATGATCTCTTCTTTCTTAGCTACGATTTATGGCGTATTCCTACCCATATCGCTGCCCGTCATCGGCGGAGCACTGCTCAAGCGATTCAAGGGCATTGAAACCAAGGGCCTTTCGGCCCTGTCTTTATATGTGCTGAGCCCGGCTCTGATCTTCGAAACGCTGGAGAAGGCTTCGATTACCTCGAATGAGGTCACGGTAACGGTTGCGTTTTGCTTGTTGAATGTGATTGCGCTTTGGGTGCTGAGTGCCTTAGCCGGTAAAATGCTGGGCTTGTCCCAGACAGAGAAATCGGGGCTCGCCTTGACCACTATTTTTACCAACAGCGTGAATTACGGGCTTCCCCTCGTTCTGCTTGCCTTCGGGCAAGCAGGGCTGGATAAAGCTTCTGTGTATGTCATTGTGCAGATTATCATTATGAATACATTAGGGGTGTACCTGGCAGCGAGATCTCATTTTTCCGCCGCAAAGGCGATCAAATCGGTGTTTACGCTCCCCTCGGTTTACGCGGCGGGACTCGCCGTGCTCTTCCGGTTGGCGGATTTTCAGCTTCCGGAAGGGTTGAATACCGGCGTTTCCATGCTGTCCGCGGCTTATGCGCCGCTCGCTCTTGTCATACTGGGAGCCCAGATGGTCGGGGTTCGGGATGGCGGAGCTTCTGCCGTCTCCAAGCGCGGATTCTGGTCGGGCATGGCGATGCGAATGCTGGCGGGCCCATTGGTGGCTTGGGGATTGCTCGCGATTTTATCCATTGAGGGAACCTTGTTTGCGGTCATCCTGATTTTGTCGGCGATGCCAGCAGCCGTGAATGCGGTAATCCTTGCTGAACAATATGATGCCGCGCCCAAGCTGGTATCCAGGTGCATACTGTGGACCACGCTGGCTTCCTTTATCGTTCTGCCTGCCATGATCGGCTTTCTCTAAGCTTGCCATCTCCTGACCTGAAGCTTGGTTCAATCTCCAGACGTGTGTGTAAAGAGTAGTAAGCGTTAAGAAATAACCAACATCTGCAACTAAAGAATCGGATGGAGGTGGAGACTATGAGCAGGCAGCGTGACCGAGACGTGGAGATCGAGACCCGCAATATCGAGGAGCGGAATGACTCCAGCAGGGTAGCATCTACGTTAATTAAGTATGTGGCTTATCTGATTATCTTCTTTGGATTTTTGTATTTTCTTATCAAATACGTATTTCCGATGTTCTAGAAGGAGCAGATGGTATTCTTTAAAAAGCCTCCCTTTCGTAATACGCGAAAGAGAGGTTTTTTATCATGAATCGGCTTTTTTCATAGCAAGCTTTACCTTAGTCAGGCGTCATCCAACCTCGTGTGATCAGATTCACTTCGCACCTGGGATCATCAAATCTTCCAGCTTGGTCTCTTCATCAGACCAGTTGGCAAGCAGTTCTTGAATATACCGGATGTCCGAATCGTCCGGATCATAGAAGTAATCGCCGCGGATCACTAGATCTTTTCCCTTTAGCATGTAATTCTCAAATGTCGGTGGGGAGTCATTAAAAAATAGGTTTTCGGCCAGCTTGAAAATGAAATCGGAGTTTAAGTCCATCGTGAGATTGCTGCCTCCGATACGAATCAGCTCCGGGATTTTGGTTATATTTTTCAATTCAAATACCCGATCCATTAAGGAACTGAGGAATATGCGCTGACGCATGGTACGGTTGAAATCCGAATCCTCCCGGTACCTTACATAATTTAATGCCTCTGTTCCATCGTAAACCGGCTTGTTCGGCTCGATCCGCAATTTGATATGACGGGCGCTCTTGTTCTCGATGACTTTATCGATGGGGAGTTTAATCCCATCCAATGCATTGACGATATCCGTTAATCCGTGGAAATTGATTGCTGCATAATAATCGACAGGGTGCTGAAACAGATGCTCAACCGTATCCATGGCCATTTTCGCGCCGCCGTGGGCGTAAGCTGAGTTGATTCGGGAGGTGACTCCCCTGCCGATGACTTCGGTGTAGGTATCTCTCGGAATGGAGACAAGCAAAATTTTATTAAGGTCAGGTCGGATGACAGAGTAGATGATGGTGTCGGAACGGGCAGGCTCGTCCTCGCGTTGATCAACGCCCAGAAGCAAAACCGAGAATGGTTTCGTTGCCTCCGCAATAGGCTCGGGCGAATCAGAAGGACCAACAGGTTTGTAGGATTGCTCGAGCGTATGTTTGATATCTTTCGCGAAAAAAGCCTGAAACGCTATCCAGGACAATTCTTTTCTGAAAATATAGCCTAGTCCGCCTAAGAGAATCAGTATAGTAAAGGATACTCCTACCCATTTTTTGAGTTTGAGACGGCGTTTGGGCTTTCGAGGACGTCTGATAGTATACGTTTCATTTCGATGTTGGCTGGGATCCATGGATTTCCTCCTTGAATGTTTTGGATCATGCAGGGATGCCTGGATTATGTTTGAATAGGTTGATTTTACCAATATGTGTTGTGATAATTATAGTGAAAAGTTCGGGAAAATCAACATAAAATTACATTATATCCCATAAAAATTTTGAAATTTGTATATCAAGTGCCTGATTTTGGATTAAGGGGCAGCGGCTTCACCGTTGACTTTAAGGGTTAATGTAACTATGATGGTTACATGATATGATAGTCATCTGAAGATTTGGTCCGTCAGGAGGGGTCACATGAACATAAGCAGCCGATTTGCAGTGGCCATTCATATTCTCTCCGTGCTGGAGATGAATAAGGCTGGCGTCAGCACCTCAGATTATATCGCGGAGAGTGTGAACACGAATCCTGTGGTTATCCGGCGTGTCGTAGGCATGCTGAGCAAAGCGGGCCTGGTGGAGGTTAAACCTGGCGTAGCGGGAGCGAAGCTGGCAAAGCAACCGTCCGAGATTACGCTGCTGGATATTTATCATGCCGTTCATGTCGTGCAGGAGGATTCCTTGTTTGGCATTCATGAGAATTCGGACACAAAATGTCCTGTTGGCAAACATATTCAAACGGCAATTGTCCCCGTTTTTTCAGCCGCCCAGAAGGCCATGGAGAACACGCTGCATGAGGTGAATCTGGAAGAGATTGTCCGGAAAATTGATGCCTCTGCGAATGGAACATCAAGTGAATAAGCGAAAATCACACGCTCGATCCTTATGTAGGATGGGCGTTTTCTTTTGGTTAAATGTTGGCGACTCTTCGATGTACTTGTAAATTACTGGGTTTGACAACAAGGATGCCCTGTAACTATAATGATTACAAGCAAGATGTAACTGATTTGATTACAAGTTGAACTTGACGTTGACCTGAATATATGGAATGAACTAACCACAACATTCAAGGAGTGAGAATATGACAGCCATTATACATCCATCCACAAAGCTTGGCCCGGTCTCTCTGCGGATCAGTAATCTGGCACAATCTGTTCGCTTTTATACAGAAGTCGTCGGGTTGAAAATGCTTCGCCAGCATGGCCGTGTTGCCGAATTGACGGCAGACGGCAAACAGCCGCTGCTGATTATAGAGGAAATTCAAGATCTGGTGAGACCGCAGACCCGGACGGCAGGTCTGTACCATTTTGCAATTCTGGTTCCGAATCGGGAATCGCTCGGGCTTGCGCTTGCCAATCTGATTGCCCATAACATTCCTGTCGGTCAAGGCGATCATTTGGTCAGCGAAGCATTGTACATTAATGATCCGGACGGGAACGGCATCGAGATTTATGCCGACCGACCAAGGGATACCTGGAAGCGTGATGCCAATGGGGAATATGTGATGACTACCGACCCTGTCGATGTAGAAGGACTGCTGGCTCTCTCCAAGGACAAGGAATGGTATGGACTTCCTGAAGAGACGGTTATCGGGCATGTGCATTTCCACGTGTCCAACCTGCATGATGCCCGCGTATTTTATAGCGATGTTCTGGGGTTTGAGCTGACAGCCCATTACGGCGGCGCTGCGTTGTTTATATCTGCGGGAGGGTACCATCACCATATCGGGCTCAATGTTTGGGCAGGAATCGGTGTACCGAACACACCACGGAGCGCTGCGGGGATGGAAGATTATACGATTGAGCTTCCGAGCCATGAAGAGCTTGAAGCGGTAACCGGCCGTATCCGTGAGGCGGGACTGGGCCTGGAGCAGCGCGATGGCGTCTGGGCCGTTCAAGATCCTTCGGATATCTGGATCCGGTTGGTTGTTGCTTAATAATATAAGTTAAAAAGCCTGTCCGCGATGATCGTGGGCAGGCTTTCTTTATGAGAAATCTCGGTTATCTTTAAGTTATATCTGGTCTAATTCTCCCAGCGTACGAAGCATGAATTCCAGGATATTCGGGATATCTCCCATCTGTTCTTCGTTGATTCTACGAGGAAAGCGAAGCTCGATCGTGTTGTGAAGCGGTACCGGATCATCGCTGTAGGTGTACCGTATCGTTTGCAGTGGAGGAAGCTCCGGATTCCATATCTCCTTTATGATCTGGGCAATAGCCGGACACGCTATGGAAGCATCAGCGATATGTTTATAAAAGCGGAGTTTCAGCTCGCAGGCTGGCTGACCTTCCGGAATTTCCAAGATCTCGGCCGCCAAATCCCGGAGCCCGGTCTCGAGGCAAATTTCGGCTGAAGTTGTGGATGACGCAGCCAGCTCGAACCGGAGGCTAAAACTTCTGGATAACGTGGCCATATCCAGAAGATCCTTCCGATCGGTAACACGAATGATTTCATCGAGGTTATCGAGATCGTAGACCGCGTTTTCGATGCCAACCTTTAAATTTTCGAATATCGTCGGGTCAAACATGAGGCACATCCTTTGAACGTCATAGTGTCGTACATACGATTGTGGATAATATATCACAATTCAACTGCTTAAGGGGAGCAGGCTAAATGTATAAGACGGGATCCGTGCGTGATTTCCTTCGTGTTATAACAGTATTGCCAAATGGTATCATCGTTGACTCGCACTCGGCTCCAATCTGGTATAACGGAAAAATCGTAGGGGCAGCAAGTTGACCTGCGGATAAAGATCATGATAGGATGAAACACAAAAGACGGTAAAATAAATTTTACCGGTAAAGTGTATGGAGGTGTTAAAATTAAAATGACTGGTGTTTATAGAATTAAAACTCATGAACAGCTCAAAGCGATTGCCGATCCCCTGCGCACCAAGATCCTGATGAATCTCGTGAAAGATGCCTACACCGGACAGCAGCTAGCCGAGGTACTGGACATTACGCGGAACAATATTTACTTTCATCTGAAGGAGCTGGAGAAGCACGGCATCATTCACGTGGTCCGGAAGGAAGAGAAGAACGGTATCGTGCAGAAATACTATCGCGCCGTCGCAATCCGTTTCATTCCGGAGGATCATTTGCTGCCGAGCCTGGATTTGGTGGAAACATCCAGACAGGTATTTATGGAGACACTCGATGTTACCCGGACGAAAATCGAAAGCGCGCCGGCTTCTTCTTTTGCCTTGGACAGCACAAGCGAACACTATCGAAAAAACATTGCAGGGACCTACCGTTTTCATGCAACAAAGGAGAGCTTCCATGCTTTTGTGGATGAGTTCAAGCAGCTCATGAATAAACACTTTACGATGGAGACGGCCGAAACAGGCCATACGCCTGTGTCCACGGAAGAGAAAAATTACTATATGTCGTTGATCGCATTTCAAGATAATCAGGAGGATATCACCATTCGATAATCCTTGATGGGGGAGTCATTACATATGGAGAATCATCAACATAACGTCGTTATCGATGATGCATGGTTTACCGTATCGCAGCTGGATGAGACCACGTTCGCGATCAGTGAATACGGACATTGGGAGAAGGTACATTCGTTTCTGTTGATCGGAAGCGAGCGTGCCGCACTGATTGATACGGGACTTGGCATCGACAACATGAGGCGGATGACCGATCAGCTGACGGATTTACCTGTTGTGGTGCTAACCACGCATGTTCACGCGGATCATATCGGCAGTCATGGGCAGTACGGAGAGATTTATGTGCATGAGGCTGAGGAGGACTGGCTCGTCAGCGGGATTAAGAAGCTGTCCATTGAACAAATCCGTAAGGACATTTCACGTGATATCACGAGGCCGGTACCGGCTTCCTTCGATCCGGCAACCTATACCCCTTACCAGGGGCAACCGACCGGTATTCTAAGGGATCGAGATGTCATCGAGCTGGGCGGGCGGAGTCTGGTTATTTACCACACGCCGGGCCATTCGCCTGGACATATCGTGGTATTTGATGTACACCGGGGTTACTTGTTCACAGGGGATTTATTGTATGATGAGACGCCGATATATGCTTTTTATCCAACGACAAGTCCGGAGGATCTCGTAAACTCGCTGGAGCGGATCGCGAATCTCGATGGTGTAAAGCGCATCTATGGTTCTCACAATACACTTGGACTGGATCCGGCATGGCTGGTCGTGGTCAAAGAGGCGGTTCAAGAGCTGCGGGAAAAGGACCTTGTCCGATTTGGAACGGGCATTCACCGGTTCAACGGATTTTCGGTTCAATTTTAGCACCGTTATCCGGTTACTTCTCCGGCAAGCAAGCGCCATGGGAAGAAATGAAAAGCCTTGCACCGAGGGGTGCAGGGCTTTTTCGATTCCTAATTTATTTCGAGGCTAGCGGAAGGGCGTAGTAGTTAAAAGGCCTTGTCCAGCAGAGCACAGGCCTCTTGACGAAGCAGCAGCTGATTGGAACGGAAATGGACGGAGCGACCTTTTTGGTTACGAGTGTCCGGATCAACGACTCCACTCCCGATAAGCGCCTGAATGGCTTCTACTAACAGCCAGCTACATTCAGTCACTTCTTTGAGAAGGCGTGTCATATGACATATTGACACTGTTGCACATGACAACGAGTGCAGTAGGATACAGGAGTATCAAGGTCATGAAGACATGAAAGGAGTTTAATCTATGAAGAAATGGCTGAGGGAGTACCTGCTGAACTTTTGTTTTTTGATGCTGACTTTTGGAACCGGGGTGTTTTATTTTTGTTACTATCTTGTGGGCCTTTTTTTTGGCTTCGGCATGAGTTTCACCCTGATCGGGATACCGGTTCTTACCTTTGTAATGCGATCGTCATGGACTTTCATGAATTATGATCGGATCCAGACGAAGTTCTATACGGACATAACGATCGAACCTGTTATGAAGAGAACAACATCCGGCTCCCTCTGGATTCAGGCTAAGGGGGAACTGGCGGACATCCGAAATTGGAAAGCCGTATCGGTACTCATGCTGAAGTTTATCGTTGGCATCGCGAGTTTGTTCAGTGCCGTTATATTCTTTATCGTTCCCATTCTATGGATATTGGCCCCATGTATCAGTTCCTTTGCGGATATCAACGTAGGGCCTATTTGCATCGATACCTTGCCCAAGTCTCTGCTTATGATGGGAGTCGGCGTTCTGTTTGCTTATGCAGGGTCATGGGCCGCTAAGGGAGCGGCGAGATGGAGCGGCCGGTACACGCAGTGGATGTTTTCGGTTTGTAGGTAGACACACTGTGGGGGCCATGTCATATTAGGAAGGAACCGTGAAGGAACTGCAGGGAGTGAATGCTTTGTTTGATATAGTGAAACAATGGAAGTGGTACGACTGGGCCATGCTCTTTATTCGCATGATGGGCTGCATCTCCCTGATCATAAAGTTTGTAGAGCTCCGGAATCAGTTTACCGTATCATTATGGCTCGTCGTCATGTGGGAGATGGCAGCTTTCTCGATACCCTGGCTGTGTCTGCTTCTGAACCATAAAGCATATTTGGTAACGGAGCTCCTGTTATCGGGGGGGATCGCCGTCTATTTAACTTCCTCATTCCCGGAGGCTTACTTGTCGTTTATCATTCCGGCATTTCTGATGGCAGCGAACAGCTATGGAAATACGTACAGATGGACAGGCCCCCTTGCGGCTATCTTGGTTCCAATGCTGATCAAGCTGTACGCCCCATCAACGGATTTGATGCTGATGATGGAGCATGTCGCCTTTGCGTTTGCGTTAGGATTTGCCTTTCATCTATTGATGGCCAACTATCGCCAGAATGAAATCATTCGAACACATAATACGATTTTGGAGCAATATTTGTCCCAGGTCGAGCGGGTCACGCTGCTGGAAGAACGAGAGCGCGTGTCCAAGGAACTGCATGATACGATGGGCCATACGTATACGGCGGTCATTATGGGCTTGGAAACGCTTCGTTCCACGGAAACCGATGCAGCGGCTCAGCGTAAGCTGTCAAATCTGCTCGAACTGACACGGAGAAGCCTGGATGAAGTCAGAGGGTACTTGCATGAGTTGGACTCACCGCAAGAACAGCTTCCCCTGGTGCAGTCACTGAGACAGGTAACGGAGGATTTTGAGCGCAACACCGGGGTAAAAGCAGGATTTAGAGTGCTTGGTGAAGAGTACCCGGTATCCCGGCAGGTGAAAATGACCTTCTATCGTTGTCTCCAGGAGTCTTTAACCAACAGTGTTCGTCACGGTAATGCGACGAGGATTGATGCCGTGCTTCAATTCGAATTGCAGCAAACCCGGCTTGAAATTCTGGATAACGGCAGTGGAACCGTGCAAATCCAGGAAGGTTTTGGTTTAAGTGCCATGAAGGAAAGGGCCTATCGCCTTCAAGGCCAAGTCACGGTTTATTCGACTCCCGACGAAGGAACCGTTGTGACCTGCAGCTTGCCTAGAATCTTGGAGCCTGCGGATGAAATCATCAGAATTTTATTGGTGGATAATGAACCTTTTATCAGGGAGAGTCTCGGCATCATTCTGGAGTCGGAGAAGGACCTTGAGGTAGTAGGACGTGCGGAACATGGGGAGTTTGCCTTGGACATGTGTGAGAAGCTTAACCCCCATCTGGTGCTGATGGATCTGGAGATGCCCGTGATGGATGGGATTACAGCGACGCGATTGATCAAACAACGTTGGCCGTCAGTGAAGGTGATCATATTCACCACATTTGAGCAGAGGGCCAAAGCAGCCGAAGCGATGCGAGGCGGAGCGGACGGTTATTTGCTGAAGTCGATGGAGCCGCGTGAACTTGCCGAGAACATTCGCATCGTGTATCGAGGCGGAACTTTAATGAATCCGGCGATTTCGGCGAAACTCTTCGATGGGGAAGCGGGCGATTTCATGAAGGAGGAAGGCGGCACTGCATTCGTAATCGAAGCCGATCCGACGTCGTCTCCAACTTTGAAGTTGTATGATCTGACACCAAGGGAGATGGAGATTCTGAAGTATCTCTCCCAAGGCATGCGGTACAAGGCGATTGCGATGAGATTGTATCTCTCAGACGGGACCGTACGGAATTATGCTTCAACCTTGTATGCCAAGCTGGGCGTCCGCAACCGGGACGAAGCGATAGAAATTGCAAATCAGGCCGGGCTCCTATGAGCCCGGCCTGGTTTCTGACTCTTGCATATTTCCAGCATCAAAGCCGTTTGATGGCAGCGTATCGGAGTGCATACCATCAGTAACTGCGGTCCATGTTTTTACCGTAATAAATTTCGTCCATCTCCAGTTTGATGCGCTCGGTGATTTTCTGCTGCTCGGCTTCGGATAGCTTATCCTTCGTGTAACCGAACAGATAGTTGTCCAGATCAAACTGCTTCAGCTTACACTTGGTGTGGAAGATGTTCTCCTTGTATACGTTGACGTCAATCATATCGAACAGCTCCTTGGCCTCGTCCGGAATGTAGTTCTGAATGGAGCTGATCTCATGGTCGATAAACAGCTTGTGCCCGTGAATATCCCGCGTGAAGCCTCGAATTTTATAGTCGATCGTCATAATATCCGTATCAAAGGAGTGGATCAGGTAATTTAGGGCTTTCAGCGGTGAAATCTCCCCGCAGGTTGACACGTCGATATCGGCCCGGAAGGTGCTGATTCCCTCATCGGGATGAAATTCCGGATACGTATGGACGGTAATGTGGCTCTTGTCGAGCTGCAGGATGACGTTATCCGGCAGCGGCCCCGGCGATTCGTCATAGGATTCCTCCGGAACCTCCACGACCGGACCCTCGGATACAAGGACCGTTACGCTGGCGCCTTGCGGGATATAATCCTGCTTGGCAATGTTCAGGACATGCGCTCCGATGATTTCGGCCACATGGCTCAATATTTTTGTTAGCCGATCCGCGTTATACTGTTCATCAATATATTCAAGATACGCCTCTCGTTCTTCCCGGGTTTTCGTATAACAGACATCGTACATGTTAAAGCTGAGCGATTTTGTTAGGTTGTTGAACCCGTGCAGGGTAACGCGTTGTTCTGGTGTCATATCCATATGAATTTCCCCTTGTGTCGTTAATATATCAGTTCGAGTACCTATTATTTCCGAAACCGGCGATTAATAATCTGCCCATGCTTCACCTTCGGAATTAACATTAATATGTTCTTACCCGGATCGGGTTTAACATTAACAGAAGGTCAAGGATGATAGAGACAAGTATTGGCTGCTCAAAACTCAAAAAGGCCAACCGGTAATCCCCGGCTGACCTCAAGACGAGAAGGACACCTGCTACATGCAGCATATCCTTCGAGCGTGTATATGGACTTCACTTCGTATTTCCGATACTATGATCCTTCTCAAACGGCATGATTACTCCGTAAATTCCAGCAGTTCAATTACATTCCCAAAAGGGTCCCGGATTGCGCTGTATAGACCGGGAGGGCACGGCTGCGGTGTATCAAAGATGACCTCTACACCCTGCGTTTTGTAGTTCGCAATCGCCGCGCGTACATCAGCCGTCTCAAGTCCGATAATAACCTGAGCTTCATGCGGGTAATCGGTTTTCGTAGGACGGTCGCATTTTTGCAGAACAAGGGAAACGCCTTCATGTTTCAAACTGATGATCTGATCATCATACACCTTGGAAATTTCGAATCCCAGAATATCACAATAAAATCGCGTCGCTTGATCCATATCACTTACATTGATCGATAGAACACAAAGATTGGGCATAGTTCCTCTTCTCCTCTAATCCATGGGTTGTCTTACTGGCAGCATAGAATGCCTTCACCGGATTCGATGCTGGATTTTAAGCTGGCCAGCATGCTTTTCCATGCATCCACATGCCATTCCCGGGCTTGCAGTGACGCCTCGGTATCCTTCCAGCCCGTATGCTCTAAGGTAATTCTCGTGCCGCCGTCCTGTTCAGGTCTAAAAGACACCTTGACCTCAGTTAATTCCCCCTGATTCATCGTTTCCGCAAAGGGATCGGGTCCTTTCCACTCAAACACGAGGGTATGCGGTTCATCATACTGCAAAATGGTGCAGCCCGCGGTGCACATCGATTCACGATTAGCCGGGTTAAAATAAAGCTCGAACTTTCCGCCCGCCCTCGGTTCAATTTCAGCAGCCGGCGCAAACCACTCGGTTATCCTCGCAGACTCCGTCCATGCTCGCCAGAGGAGCTGCACGTCGGCCTGAATTATGGTTTCTTGAATAATGGTCATGTCTATTCCTCCAATCTATAGTGCTCATTGTTCCGTAATAACGCTTCCAGCAATTCCATTATAAAGGGACATGCGATTCAAAAATTCTTCTACCTTGCGCTGTTATTTCCGATCCTTCTCGAATAAGAGCAGAGGTAGATTAACAACAATCGGCGGGTCATAGGGCAGAGGCTCGCGCAAGGTGATGTTTACGGCGAGATCGGTTTCTTCGTCGATATGGACAGGCTCCTCCCGCTTGCCGCGCAAGGATTTGCTCAGCAGAAAATAATCCCGGGGATTAAGGCTCCAGGGGATGCCCGCTGCCAGCACATAATACGTTCCGGTTGGTATGCCGGCTAAAGTACAGGTCCGGTTCTTGAGGTTGACCGCCGTACCGGAGACGGGCTTCTGATCAGGCACGGGTCTTGGGAACAGACCAACGTAAATCATGCCGCGGAACGCCTCGGGAGCTTCGATCCGGCAATGAATCCGGGGCAGAGCATGTCTTTCTTCCTCTGCCCAGGTTAATGGCTTGTGCTCATATTGATTCACGTAACGATGCAGGGACTCGGTGGTGGAGCGGAACCTTTTCGGAGACAGGCCGACAAACTGCTTGAAGCGGGTATTGAAGGTGCCGGGACTTGCCAAACCGATGCGCATTCCGATTTTTACGAGCAGGGAAGGACTTTGAAGGAGCTCGATTTTGCCGGATTCAACCCGGAGCGCGGACAGGTATTGCCTGAGCGATATGCCGGTTACTCGCTTGAATACTCTGGAGAAATGGTAGGGACTGTATCCCGCAAGATCGGCGAGCTGCTCGGCCGTCATGGGCTCGTCCAGATGCTCCTTCATATATTGAATGGTTTGATTTACGGCTTCGGTATGTGCGTCATTCATTAGGATCACCAACTTCACTTTTTGGGCTCTACATGATAGCATGCCTTTTTCCACATTTATGAAGTTCTCTTCGTCGAATGCAATTTCCTTCTACGATTCGGTTGCCCATTCATGGAAAGGCCGTTAAACTTAAAGGATACAGGCTTTTCGAAACGGAAAACCAAGGAGAATTAAGGAGTTTTTATCCATGAATGTGGAAACAAATGATAGAGAATCGATGAATATGGATACAGCGCGGGATTATCTGCAGAAATATTACGGCTATCCTGATTTTCGGGAGGGCCAGAAAAAAATCGTCGCCAGTCTGCTGGCGGGTCAAGATACGCTCGGGATCATGCCGACGGGCGGAGGCAAATCGATCTGTTATCAGATCCCGGCGCTCCTGTGTCCGGGTCTCACGTTGGTTGTATCGCCTTTGATTTCCTTGATGAAGGATCAGGTGGATGCCCTTACGACAGCGGGTGTGGCCGCTGCCTATATCAACAGCACGCTCAGCGGCAAGGAAGTGAACGATCGCATACGTGCGGCCAAGCGCGGAGAATTGAAGCTGTTATATGTCGCCCCGGAACGGCTTGAACTGGATTGGTTCCGGGAGGAGATGGCAGGTCTTGACATTTCGATTGTGGCTGTCGATGAAGCTCACTGCGTATCCCAGTGGGGGCATGATTTCCGGACCAGCTATCTCTCGGTGGCTCCTTTTGTTAAAGGGCTCCCGAACCGTCCGATCGTGGCGGCCTTTACGGCCACGGCCACGCCAGAAGTTATGGAAGACATGCAGCGTCTGCTTCGACTGGAACAGCCGCAGGTGTTCGTAACGGGCCTTGGGCGCGACAATCTGGAGATGTCGGTGCTTCGCGGTGAGAACAAGCGGGAGTTCGTTCTGGACTATGCGGCCTCGCATACCCACCAGCCAGGAATCATCTATGCCGCCACTCGCAAAGAGGTCGATGATTTATGCCAGCGCCTTATAGCTAAGGGGCTTCTAGCGGGTCGATACCATGCCGGCATGAGTGACGCGGAGCGGGCGGAGAGCCAAGAGGCTTTCCTCTATGACGATATTCGCGTTATTGTAGCAACGAACGCGTTTGGCATGGGGATCGATAAATCCAACGTCCGGTATGTCATTCATTACAATATGCCGAAAAATATGGAATCCTACGTGCAGGAAGCGGGTCGCGCCGGTCGGGATGGCGAGCCCAGCCAGTGCATATTGCTGTTTAGCGCCCAGGACATCATGACCCAGAAATTCCTGATTGAACAGAATCCCCAGGAGGGCGAGCGCAAGCAGAACGACTACCGGAAGCTGCAGCAGATGATCGATTACTGCTACACCACAAGGTGCCTTAGGAGCGCGATGCTGGATTATTTCGGGGAAGAACACGAAGATAAGCCCTGCGGTACGTGCAGCTCCTGCACGGATGACCGGGAACTTGTCGATATCACGGTGGATGCGCAGAAAATTTTCTCATGCATCCACCGGATGCGCGAACGCTTTGGCGTGTCCACGGTCGCCTCGGTGCTGAAGGGCTCCCGGGCGAAAAAAGTGCTGGAGTACGGCTTTGACCGCCTTCCGACCTATGGCGTGATGTCGAATCGGACCGAGAAGGAGATATCCGAGACGATCAATGTGCTCATCTCGGAAGGGTTCCTGGCGCTGACGGAAGGCCAATACCCTGTCGTGAAACTGCAGAGCGAGGCCGCCGATGTGTTAAAAGGCCAGCGCGAAGTGATGCAGCGCGTTCCGCGTCCTTCCAAAGCCGCAGGCAGCCAGCGAAGCGGCAGCCGCCGCGATTATTCGCCGTCAGCCGTCAACGAGACGGTGTTCGAGCAGCTGCGTTTGATTCGGCGTGAGCTGGCAAGCAAAGAGCATGTGCCGTCCTACATCATTTTTAACGACGCAACCTTGCGTGAGATGAGTGTGGTTTGTCCGCAGAGCGAGGATGAGATGCTGAATGTCAAAGGGGTCGGGGAAGTGAAATTCCGTAAATATGGCCGTCCGTTCCTGGAATTCTTCCTGAATGGTCAGAGTGCGTCGAATGACGGGGACGATCTGTTTGACTATGAAGAATAGGCTTGCATGACAGGCGGAAATCATGGCTTTTTCCCGTTCCATCACTCAGAATAAACCGTTCGGTTAATAAATTTACATTATGTAGAAAGAAAGTGGACCCTACTATGAAAGTCATACTATCAACCTTGAATGCCAAGTACATTCATACCTCTTTAGCCATTCGCTGCCTGAAGGCATACAGCGAGAAGGATTTCGATATCGAACTGACGGAGTACACGATTAAGGACCCTGTGATGAATATCGTCTCCGACCTGTTCCAGCGCAAGCCGGATGTGATCGGATTCTCCTGTTATATATGGAATATTGAAGAAACGATTAAAGTGATCGATATCGTGAAGAAGATTATGCCGGAGGTCACGATCATATTGGGCGGACCTGAAGTATCCTACGATACGGAGTATTGGATGAAACGGCTGCACAATGTCGACTTTATCGTTATGGGTGAAGGCGAGGAGACCTTCCACCATTTGCTGCAAACGATTGAAGGGGACCGGAAGTATCATTTCGTTTATGGCGTGGCTTACCGCAAGCAGGATGAAGTCATTGTGAATCCCGGAAGACCGAAGAGCATTCTGGCAGAGCTGCCTTCCCCGCATCGTTTTCCGGAGGATATCCCGCATCTCGGGAAGCGGGTTGTCTATTTTGAGACCAGCCGGGGCTGTCCCTTCAGCTGCCAGTTCTGCCTGTCGAGCATTGAGGTGGGGGTTCGCTACTACGACATTGAACGGACTAAAGCGGATATTCTCTACCTGATCGAGAACGGAGCAAAATTGATCAAGTTCGTAGACCGCACCTTTAACATTAAGCGGGATTACGCGCTTGAAATGTTCGAGTTTCTTATCGAGAATCATGGCGGCTGCGTGTTCCAGTTTGAGATCACGGCGGATATCATGCGTCCCGAGGTGCTGGATTATTTGGCGAAAAATGCGCCTCCCGGCATTTTTCGGTTTGAAATCGGGGTGCAATCGACCAACGACCCGACAAACGAGCTGGTAAAGCGTCGCCAGAATTTCACCAAGCTGTCGCGCACGGTAACCATGATCAAGGACAGCCGCAAGATCGATCAGCATTTGGATTTGATTGCAGGTCTTCCGAAAGAGGATTACGATACGTTCCGCAAAACGTTTAACGATGTATTTGCGCTTGGGCCGGAGGAACTGCAGTTAGGCTTCCTGAAGATGCTCCGCGGAACCGGGCTGCGGATCGATGCGGACAAGTATAATTACACCTACATGGACCATGCTCCGTATGAGATCCTCGGCAGCGACGTGCTACCGTTCTCGGATATCGTCCGACTGAAGAGGCTGGAGGATGTGTTGGAGAAGTATTGGAATGCGCACCGGATGGACCACACCCTGAATTATTTGATGAAGCATGAGTTTACGTCGCCGTTTGATTTCTTCCAAGAGTTTGGAGACTACTGGGAAGGACAGGGCTGGCAAAAAATCGGCCATCAGCTCGAGGATCTGTTCACGCGTTTAACGGCTTTCCTTGAAGATCGGAAGACCCCGCATATGGACGTTGTCTCCGGTCTCATGAAGTTTGATTATTTCCTGGGCCATAAGTATAAGCCGCGGAAAATATGGTGGGATCATACCCAGGATAAAGCGCAATGGACCGCCAATGTCCGCAAAATCGTAGAGGAGCCTGCGGCCCTGTCCGACGGTTTTGCCGATCTGGGGATCACGGAGCGCGATCTGCAGAAACATGCGATGATTGAGGTGCTGCCGTTTAACCTCAGCGATGCCATCCAGGGCGGCACCGGATTTCCGGACAGCGCGGACCATGCAACGATGCTGTTGGTATTGTACCAGCAGAACGAAACAGGACAGCCGCAGTACTACACGATGCCTGTGGAGTTAGCGAAGCAGGCAAAGTGGAGTTAGCGAAGCAGGCAAAGTAGAGTTAGCGAAGGACAACTCTTACCGGAACTTGATGTGAGCGGCTTGCCGTTTTGGCGAAATACCTTTCTTATAGGGATTGGCATGGACTGGAGCCGTGAAGATGATCCCTGCGTTGCCGTAACGGACCGTAACCTGGGCGTCCCGGAATAAAACACCCTGAGGATCGGAATTCTAATCGCATCAACCGATGAGGAGGGGATGTTTATGAACGGGAAACAGATGGGGCGGGAACAGCATCCGCAGGATGAGCCAACCATTGCGCCGGGTATGGAAACCAATGATGATCTGCGCGAAGAGGCTACGGAGGATGAAGTAAATCATGGCGAGTATACCGAGGTCACGCATCTGATCATCGACCGCACGCCGAACGAGGAAGAGTAAGGGGCTGAAAGGGGCTGAAAGGGGCTGGGCTTTCTGTTAAGTAGGTTTACTTACTTGGTGGATAGCTTGTCGAATTAAAAAGGTTTCCATTTACTAAGGAATTTTAGGTTAAGGGTGGATATGCACAGCGTCACAACAGAGAAGGGGGTGTCCCAAAAGGTTAATCGACCTTTTTGGGACACCCCCTTTTTAATTCGTCCTGCAACATTCTTTTACATACGGGTTTCGATTCTCGCGGCGTCGTCTGCTGTCCCATGCGATTCCGAGGTGTGCCGTTCTAGCCAGTCGAGAACATGTGCCGCAACTTCATCCCGGTTGATTTCATGCAGCATTTCGTGGCGGCCGCCGGGATACAAACGGTATTCAAGATCCTGGATGCCATGTTTCCGGTACATTTCGATCAAACGCCGTACGCCTTTTCCGCGGTGTCCGACCGGATCATCCTCGCCCGAGAAAATGTAGACCGGCTTATCCTTTAGAAGGCATTCCATCAATTGAGGTTTATGGATCTGGGACAGCAGCTTGAAGAAATCACGGAAGAAACGAGCGCTGCATACCTGACCGCAATAGGGGTCGTTGATATACTTATCCACTTCCGTTTCATCCCGGGACAACCAATCGAATGGAGTGCGAATAGGGCCGAAACCTTTGTTGTAAGGGCCGAACACGATGGCGTTCAGCATCAGACTCCGGTGCGTGTTTCCTTGAAGGCGCATTTGTACCGCTGCCAGATTCAAACCGAACGCCAGCAGTCCCTGTGGACCATTGGTGCCGGACAGAATGAATCCGTCGAATAATTCGCCGTTCAAACACATGATCTTTTGGGTCAAAAAAGACCCCATGCTGTGACCCATCAAGTAATGTGGAACACCGGCATGGCGCTTCTTAAGCTCGGAAGCAAGAAGCAGCAGGTCTTCAATCATTCCTTCGAAACCGTCTTCCCCGGCATCGCCGAGAAGTGTAAGGCCGGACGTTTGTCCATGACCCCGATGGTCGTTGCAGTACACAGCGTAACCGTGTGCTGTAAGCAACTCAGCAAGCTCCTCGTATCGTATGCCGGTTTCGCACATGCCATGCGCAATTTGCACGATGGCACGAACGGGATGGTCCGGCTCCGGCAGCCATTGATATACAAAAACATGCATGCCCTGCGTATTCAGCATCGTAAACGTGTCGGTTTGCATTTCAGGCCTAACACCTCCACAAAAACGAATGGTTTATTTCAATACTTTATACCCTGTTTATGGAAGATATGAACGAAGAACCGTAGATTGCCCGTCCAGCGTATATGCACCCAGGTTAGCTGGCAGCAGGAAGCATTGTCCGGACGTATACTCAATGGAGCCGTTATCCCAGCTGAGGGTTCCTTGACCATCGCATACCACGACGATCGTGAAGCTTTCCGCGGAAGTGGACAAGGACCAGGCACCTTTAACAGCGCCTTTCTCGACAACAAAATAGGGAGACTTGGCAAGCTCAAGCCATTCTCCAGGCGCGGTTCCTTCCGTGCTCATTGTGGTCGCGCCGGATCCTTCGTAGGCCGTCACGTTCAAGGAGTCCTCGATATGAAGCTCGCGCGGCTTACCGTCAAGGCCCGGTCGATTATAATCGAAAATCCGGTAGGTTGTATCCGAATTTTGCTGAATTTCCGCCACTACAACGCCAGCACATAGGGCGTGCACCGTACCGGCAGGTATGTAGAACGTGTCTCCGGCTTTTACGGACACTTCTTGCAGCTGGTCCATAACCGTGCCGTTTTCCATGGCCTCTTTCAACGTCTCGCGGCTAACGCCTTCCTTTAGACCGTATATGATTTTGGCGTCCGGCTTCGCATCCAGCACATACCACATTTCTGTCTTGCCCAGCTCGCCTTTCGGAAGCCCCTCATAGTCATCGGTTGGATGCACCTGAACCGAGAGGTTGTCATTGCAGTCAAGCAGCTTGATCAGCAGGGGGAAACGTCCGTTAACCTCGGAGAATCCTTTGCTGCCAAACCACTCCCGTCCAAATTGCTCCCGAACCTGATCCAGGCCGCGACCGGCAAGTTCACCGTTCACAATGCTGGTCGTGCCGTTCGGGTGGTCGGCGATCATCCAGCCTTCTCCGATATGTCCTTCAGGAATATCCAGGCCGAATTGCTCCAGGGCACGGCCACCCCACACACGCTCTTTAAATTCGGGTTGGAACAATAATGGATATGGTTTTGTCATGGTAATCATCTACCTTTCATCATGTTTGGAATATTCTATGGATGTAAGTGCGGGACCTCTCCTAGAACTTATATCATATCGGCTTCTTCCGTTCCAGTGCAATGAGATATGGCGCTTCGGAACGCTGAAGACCACGATACAATATCGTTTGCACCTTGTGCGGGGGCAATTCAGCCGCCCAGGCCTGCACGGCGTCCGCTTCGGCATCGCCGCCTTTATGGCCCGGGTACAGCACGATGGTGATAATGCCGCCGGGACGGAGCAGCTCGATGGCAGCTTCCAGAGCCGTGAGTGTGCTGGCGGTTTCCGTCATGATCCGTTTATCTGATGAATCTGCCGGAAGGTAACCGAGATTGAACATGATCGCACCCATACGGCCATGCTCGCACTCAGGTACGCATTCTCCCATAAGGGCATGGCTCTGATGTTGAAGGGTAACCTCCGCAAGGGTGCCGGGCGGTTCCTTATCAAGCCGATCACGAGTCAGCTGCAGCGCCTGTTCCTGAATATCAAAAGCGTACACCTTGCCCTTTGAACCTGTGCATTTAGCTAGATACAGCGTATCGGCCCCGGTTCCCGCCGTCGCATCCAGCGCAATGTCTCCAGGCCGCAGCCTTTCGGACACGAGCTTGTGAGCAAAACTCAAAACCGAGAGGAAGCCCATCAGGATCCCCCCAACAATTTACCCTGCCATGTATCCCGGCGCTTGAGCTCGGCGTCAATGCCGTTAAGCACTTCCCACTTCTTGAGACTCCACGTCGGTCCGATCAAGAGATCCCGTGGAGCGTCTCCGGTCAGACGGTGCACGATCATTTCGGGAGGTAAAAACTCCAGGCTATCTACGATAAGGCTGATATATTCGTCCTGTTCCAGGAACCGTAGCAGCCCCGCCTCATATTGCTTCACCATCGGCGTCTTGCGCATGAGGTGCAGCAGATGGATCTTGATTCCCTGCACATCCATCTTGGAGACCGCTCGGCCGGTGGCGAGCATCATCTCGTGGTCCTCTTGCGGAAGGCCATAAATGATGTGTGTGCAGACACGAATGTTATGCTTGCGCAGCTTTTCGACCGCTTCCAGATAACATTCGGTATCATGGGCACGGTTGATCAGCTCGGAGGTGGAATCATGGATCGTTTGCAGGCCCATTTCCACCCAGAGATAGGTTCGCTCATTCAGCTCGGCCAAGTATTCCACGACGTCGTCTGGCAGGCAATCCGGGCGTGTAGCGATCGATAAACCGACAACGCCCGGCTGCTGCAGAATGACTTCATAGTACTCCCGAAGCTCCTCTACCGGAGCATAAGTGTTGGTATAGGCTTGGAAATAACCGATGTATTTGGCGCTCGGCCACTTCTGGTGCTGCCGGTCACGGATGGTGTTGAACTGGGTAACAAGATCGTCCCGCCGTCGTCCGGCAAAATCACCGGAGCCGCGGGCGCTGCAGAAGGTGCACCCGCCCTTGGCAATCGTGCCGTCGCGGTTCGGGCACGTAAAGCCCGCATCCAGCATAACCTTGAATACTTTTTCCTGGAATTGGCTGCGCATCTCGTAATTCCATGTATGAAATCGTTTGTCGCCCCATAATGTTGGGGCGGGTCTAAGTGATGTACTCATGTGTGCTCCTTTTATAGCCGCATAAGATGAATAGAGACAGGGATTGCCGTGCCTCAAAGTATACATGTTTTACTTAACTTATCCTTAAGCAGATATGTCCATTGTAACAAAAAATAAAACTTTGCGTTATATACAGGTCTTCAAGCCTAATTAAGATGTTGTTACTTGAATGAATTGCATATAATTGGTATATTTAAAGTAGAAAAATAAAAATATGATTCAAGCAATTTTGGCATGGGTATATATCGGATAGGATTCATATTTGTGTGACGTCATGGATACAATAATACCGTGAGGTGATTACGAATGAATTCATCGACAGTAAAGAATGACAGTAGAGACAAGATCGCTGTGGAGCTTACCCCGAACGAAGCTTTAGCCCTTACTGGCGTGGAGTTTAACTCCAACCAGGACGTGAAGGCTTCGGCACGTCGCAAGATTCGGGCCGCCTTTGAGAAGACGTTTGAATTTACGTCGAATGAAAGGTAGACTATTCACAGTTTAACCATCGCGGAACCCCAATTCCAAATATAAGAAAGAGGAACCTAAGCCTTTGCGTTAAGCAGAGTATAGGTTCCTTTTTCTATGGGGCTTTACTTTTGGGAGTAACTTCGTCACAATAAATGCAGTATCGGGATATCATTCTAAATTTACTTGGAAAGTTTCGGAGGTATGACATGCGTTTAAGAGGAAGAAAAGGTATACGGGAAAATCTGGAGCAGCAGGAAGACCTGGTCGTTTTGGACCCCGGTCAATATAGAGGGAAATGGGCTTCATTATTTGGCAATGACCTCCCGATCCATGTCGAATTCGGCATGGGCAAAGGTCAATTTATAAGCCAGATGAGTTACAAACATCAGAATGTGAATTTTATCGGGGTGGACATGTACGACGAGCTGATTCGCCGCGCAAGCGAAAAGGGACGCAATGTCTGGGCTCAGGACGGTGTCGATACCCCGCCGAATTTGAAGCTGGCGCTGTTTAATATCGAGAATGTCGAGCAGGTTTTTGAACCCGGCGAGATCGAACGTTTATATTTAAATTTCAGCGATCCGTGGCCAAAATCCAAGCATGCCCGCCGTCGTTTGACGCATCCGCGTTTTTTGGACAAGTACTCCCAGATCCTGAACGAGCGCGGGGAAATTCATTTCAAGACCGATTCGGTTACGCTTTTTGAGTTCTCCCTGAATGCATTTGCCGATTATGGTTTGCAAATGACGAATATTTCGCTGGATCTGCACCGGGACGGACTGAACGAAGAACACGTGATGACTGAGTACGAGACGAAATTCGTCGGTCAAGGTATGCAAATACATCGCTGCGAGGCCATTGTTGGCAAGGAAGCACTTGCTTCCTACCATAAGAATCGTCTTGAAAAATACGGTAAATAACGTCTATATGGTAGAGTTTCTTCGATGATAGCGCTTGCATCTATTATAATAGTAGGAAATCTATCAATTCGATGACGTGTTTGCGGACAACGGCGCAAAAAAAGGTGTGCTCCCTCTTTAGGAGTACACCTTTTCGTTTTCCAGCATGTCGATGATGCTGCGTGCGCTTTGCATCGGATGGAATCGCTCGATGTCTCGCAAATTTTGCGCCCGTTGCTGTTGAATCACATCGTATTGATGAAGCAGTTTGTTCATCCAGTTGGCAAGAACATCCAGCGAATGGATAGGTTCGCCCAAACCTTGCGCGGTGAAATATTGGCAGTTCTCTTCTTCCTGTCCCGGAAGAGGCTGATGAAACAGCATCGGGATTCCTTTGGCCAAGCCTTCGGTGCATGTCATCCCGCCTGGCTTCGTAACGAGCAAATCCGACACCTCCATCAGCTTGTCGATCTCGCGCGTAAAGCCCAAAATCTGGATGTTCGGATGCTGGAACCGGGGGTTGTTCTCCATCTCCTCGCGTCCCTTGTCGTTATTGCCGAGGCAAAATATGATCTGGACTTCGTCGCGCCATCGGGTCAGAAATTCATGCACCACTTCGTCATTCATGATGCCCCAGCCTCCGCCCATTACAAGCACGGTAGGCATATCGGACAGATTAAATCGTTCCCTGATTTCCTTCTTGCTCGGATGCGTCCAGAAGTCGGGATGGATCGGAATGCCGGTAACCTGAATTTTGGCTTGGGACACCCCGCGATTGAGCAGCTTTCGCCTCACCTCCGGCGTGGACACGAAATATCGGTCGACCTCTGGACTGATCCATGTATCGTGAGCATCATAATCGGTAATAACGGTACACAGAGGCACATCAATGCCCAGTCGTTTCAAACGCGAGATGACCGCACTTGGTATAAAATGGGTACAAACAATGATGTCGGGTTTGAGCTGTCTAACCACGTTTTTGGTGCTTGTATAGAACATTCGGTGAAGTGCTAAAGCCGTAAAGCGATTAAAGGACTTTTGATGGCGATACATGTACCCGACCAATCTCGGGCGAGTTGTAATCGTCTTTCTGTAGGCCGAAATGATCAGTGGAGCGATTTTAGGGTTCAAGAAGCTCCCGAGCTCGAGAACTTTGGTCTGTACGCTAGGCGATAACTGGCGCAGGCTGCTGGAGAGTGCATGAGCGGCCTGTGTATGGCCTGCACCGAACCCTTCAGATAACAGCAAGACTCTTTTTTTAGCCACTACTTTTCACCCGTTCTGCAGCGTTATTCTTTAACTTTAACATATCGACTTTGGGAAAAGAAATCAACCGTTCTCCACTTATGTTTCAGGGACTTTGGTCCCGGAAACGGAAACTTTGTTCGGCAAACTTCTCGCTGGCGCCTTGCTACTTAAGGAGTTAGTCAGCAGCGCGCATTTTGTAGAAAATCAGGGTCCGTGGTCTTTTGACTTGAGTATGAGATGCCGCTACAATGATTCAAACGGACATCAAAAAGTTTATTAGAGAAAGAGCAATGAAAAACGAAAACTTTTTGGGTGTCTGTTGCGTTTATTTATTGGCGGACAAGTCGAAAAAGAAAAAATGGGCAGCCAAGAGAAATAAAAAGCAAGGAAACGGATGAAAATAAGAACTAAAGCCGTTTGAAACGAAGCTTGCTGGCAAACGACATTGCAAGCTGAGCTCTTTTACGAAGTTTTTCCGTAAATTAGAGCATTCCACGGTTTTGACAAAAGATTCAAAAGTGTGGAAAATCGTGTATGACGTGCGAAGTTGCCCCGCGGCACCGAGGCTACTAGAAGGACAGACACAAGTCACAGGGTCATAGCAACAACAAAAAAAAGCGAAAAACTTAGAGAGAAAAAAATAACAAACATTCTCGGGTTATAAAAAAGGGGGTAACGGAGAATCATGACAGACGCCATCTTTATCGCGCTCCAACTATTCTTGGCCGCGGTGGGTGTGTACCAGTTCGTATTCTCTTTGTTTGGTCTGGTCAAAAGAAAAAAGAAACAACAGTTTGAACCCAATAAATCATTTGCAGTGTTAGTTGCTGCGCACAACGAAGAACAGGTTGTCGGTGCATTAATGGAGAACCTGAAACAGCTTGATTATCCGAAGCATCTGTACGACGTATTTGTCATCTGCGACAACTGTACAGATCGTACTGCAGAGATCGTCCGTGCCCACGGGATGAACGCATGCGTGCGCACGAATCAGAATCTGCGAGGCAAAGGTTATGCCATCGAGTGGATGCTGAAAGAGCTCTGGGCGATGCCGCGCCAGTATGATGCGGTTGTCATGTTTGACGCGGATAATCTGGCCGCTCCGAATTTCTTGAACGAAATGAACAATGATCTCTGCTCTGGAGCAAGAGTTATCCAGGGATATATCGATACCAAGAATCCTGAGGATTCCTGGATCACTGCCTCTTACGGGGTATCTTACTGGTATATCAACCGCTTGTGGCAGCTCTCCCGCAGCAATCTGAACATGGCGAACTTCCTCGGCGGTACGGGAATGTGCTTTGAGACCAATCTCTTGAAGGAGATCGGCTGGGGTGCAACCAGTCTGGTTGAGGACTTGGAGTTCACGATGCGCAGCGTTATGCGCGGCGTGTATCCGAAGTTCAACTATGACGCGAAGGTATTTGACGAAAAGCCGCTTACGTTTAAGGCTTCCGCCAGACAACGTCTGCGCTGGATGCAGGGTCACTTTACGGTTGCCCGTCGTTATTTCTTCCCGCTGTTGTGGCGTGCCATTAAAGAACGCAGCCTCGTGAAGCTGGACTTGGCATTGTACGGAGTCAACGTTTACATCGTACTGCTGACTTTCTTGCTGACGGCCATCATCTGGGTTGACAGCTCATTCTTCGATGGTCCGAATATCGCTAATCTGTACGGATATTTACCGCTCTGGCTGAGCTTTACAGCGATCGCGGCGAATGTGTTCACGTTCATGATCGCGATGATTCTGGAGAAAGTGAAATACAAGAAAGTGTATATGTATCTGGTGCTGTTCCCGATTTACCTGCTGTCGTGGTATCCTATCACGGTGTATGCGTTCTTCACGCAGAACAACAAGCAGTGGAGTCATACGGAGCACACCCGGGTTGTACGCCTTGAAGAAGTTCAAAGCAAACAAGGCTAATCCAATATTTATATTGCATCTGTGTTGACAGAAGATAGGATGACCTGTTATACTATCGTAGTCTGTTAAACAGAATATCTGATTGCAAGCAGAAGCGCCGCTTCTCACCTGACCGACATGTGTTGGCTGGTTTGATCACGAAATCAATGAATGGATTTAACTTCATTTGTGAGATGAGTATCAAATAGGGATGTCGGTGATTAACCCGTCATCCCTTTATTTTTTTTTGCAAACAGGAACAACAAGTAATTTGGAGGTGGAGGACTATCAGTAAGGAACATATGATCAATGACGAGATTCGGGCCAAGGAAGTACGTTTGGTTGGTGCCGAAGGTGAGCAAATCGGGATCAAGCCGATTCGTGAAGCACTGCAAATGGCAATTGATCTCAATCTGGATCTGGTGAACGTGGCCCCTCAGGCGAAACCGCCGGTATGCCGCATCATGGACTACGGTAAATTCCGCTATGAGCAGCAGAAGAAAGAGAAGGAAGCACGTAAGAACCAGAAAATTGTGGATATCAAAGAAGTATGGTTCCGAGCCAACATTGAGGAGCATGATTATCAAACCAAGCTTCGCAATGTCGTTAAGTTTTTGAAAGACGGCGATAAAGTGAAATGCTCCGTGCGTTTCCGTGGTCGTGAAATCACCCATGCTAACATTGGTCAGAAGATTTTGGAGCGCGTGAAGGTGGAAGTGGCGGATCTCTGCGTTATTGAACGTCAACCGAAATTGGAAGGCCGCAGCATGATTATGATTTTGGCTCCAAAAGCCTAAGAGAAATTAGAGGAGGAAGTACTACAATGCCTAAAATGAAAACACATAGCAGCCTGAAAGGCCGCTTCAAGATTACTGGTACTGGTAAAGTTAAACGTTATAAAGCTTACAAAAACCACTTGCTTTCCCACAAATCCAAGCGTGCGAAGCGCGTATTGTCCAATAGCCCAGTTATGGCGCCTGGAGATGTTAAACGTTTGAAGCAAGGTCTGGCTAACTTGAAATAGTAAACAACAATTATTGGGAGGTCTTTTGATATGGCACGAGTTAAAGGCGGATTTGTCGTTCGTCGTCGACATAAAAAAGTATTGAAGCTTGCGAAAGGTTATTTCGGTTCCAAACACCGCATTTTTAAAACAGCGAACGAGCAGGTAATGAAATCCCTCGTTTATGCATACCGGGATCGTCGTACAACGAAACGTAATTTCCGTAAATTGTGGATCGTTCGTATCAACGCGGCTGCTCGTCAAAACGGTCTGTCTTACAGCAAATTGATGCATGGTCTGAAGCTTGCTGGCGTGGACATTAACCGTAAAATGCTGGCTGATCTGGCTGTTAATGACCTGAACGCGTTTAATTCTTTGGCTACTGTAGCTAAAGAAAAAGTGAACGCTTAATTATACGTGTATGAAGAAACCGCCGTAATATTACGGCGGTTTTTTTATTTTTCGCTCCTGTCCGTCATACATAAGGATCCTAAGTGCTGAATGCTGGGCAGGACGAGCTTTTTCACCTATCTTTAGCCATCGTAAGGGCCATGAAACAAGCAAGGGAACTCCTTCCGGAATAGATTGAAATGTATATTACCTGAGGAGGGATCTTATGCACAAGCCTGTCAGCAAGGCAAAAGTGAAATCATATGTGGGCAAACAGATCGTAGCGTATAAGAAGGACGGGACGATGGTGACAGGCAAGCTGGTACGCGTTTCCGGCAACCGCCTTTTTGTTGAACCGGCAACCAAGGGGAAAAAAGTGAGAACCAAGGCGATTCTTCCGCTCGCATTGTTTGACCTTCTTGCCATTGGGACGGCACCTTATGCGTTCGGTGGAGGCTATGGTGGCGGATTCGGTGGATATCCGGGAGGCTACCCAGGGGGATACGGCGGATTCGGACCGGGGTATGGCGCATTCGGGCCAGGCTTTGGGCCAGGTTTCTTCTGGTAATTAGAGGAACCAAATCTTCTCTAGCTCATAACAGCGGCTCGGTTCGATGATTCTTGTAACCGTGTAGCCGAGCTTGCGGTAAAAGTTAAGGCCGGTCTGGTTTCCAATATCGACCATGACCTTGGCGCGTTTGCATCCGCGGGATACAGCGAAACGTTCGGCATGCTCCATCAATCGGACGCCCCACCGTCTTCGCTGTGCGGTGGATGCGACGGCCAGCATATCGATATACAGCAGTTCGCCGTGCATCATAAAATGGATAAAGGCAATGATTTTATCGTTATCCTGAGGCGAAGCAACAAGGGTCACGCCGCGTCGTAATCGAGAGGGAATATCCTTGCGGATGATGTCCAGCTCTTTTTTTGTCATATGGGAAAGCGGGACGAGTTGGGACTCAATGAGTTGTTGAATCATCGGATCATCCTGCTCCGGTTTTCGATAGCGGATCATCGTGTTGTTTCCTCCCTTCACCGCTATTAAGGATAGCTCCATTTATCATATGTAGCAGGGTTTAAGAGCGTGTTTTGCATCAAGGAAGCGAAGGGATTGCTCCAATTGTGAATGAAAACCTTTCATCGGAAGTAAAATAAATGTGTTGACTTCTGGAATGAATGAATCATATAATGTTTCTAAACATTTTAACGAAAATATCCAATCGGCAATGATGAGGACGAAGTTTAAAGGGCTCTTTTGCTCAGAGAGTGGATGGACCAGCTGAAACCACCACCAAAACCCCTTTTATACGAGCTCACCTCGGAGCTGTTTCCCTGAAAGATGCTACGCTATGACTTTATCGCATTAAGTCGTAACAGCGTTTATTAGGGGGAATCGTCTTAGTCCACGTTACGGACTGCAGATATTGAAGAGCTGTGTTCATTGTGTTCTTCATACCTGCTGAGGCTTTACACTGCGAAGTGTAGGGCAAACATGGGTGGTACCACGGAAGCTAAACCTTTCGTCCCTCACACGGAGATACTCCGGGTGTGGCGACGGAAGGTTTTTTTGTTGCTTGAATGAAGAGTGCCAATATTTGAGAGGAGGATGACTGATGAGCGCGCAAACTCCAGAAGTGCGGTCTACAGAACAATTACGAGAGAAATGGTTGAAGCCTGAAGTGATTACCGGATCGGAAATCTTGCTTCGGAGTCTTCTGCTCGAAGGTGTCGAATGCGTCTTTGGATATCCGGGCGGGGCGGTCCTGTACATCTACGATGCCATGTATGGTTTTGAGGACTTCAATCACGTCTTGACCCGTCATGAACAAGGCGCCATTCATGCAGCTGACGGTTACGCTCGCGCAAGCGGCAAAGTCGGTGTGTGCATAGCGACTTCAGGACCGGGGGCAACGAACCTTGTGACCGGTATCGCAACAGCTTATATGGATTCCGTTCCACTCGTTGTGATAACCGGTAACGTTGCAACAACCCTGATCGGTACGGACGCTTTCCAGGAAGCGGACATTACGGGCATCACGATGCCGATTACGAAACACAGCTATCTGGTAAGGGATGTAAAGGATCTGCCAAGGGTGATTCACGAAGCCTTCCATATCGCTTCAACCGGCCGCAAAGGTCCGGTACTGATCGATATTCCGAAGGATGTATCCGCCGCAACGACGCTGTTCCAGCCGGAAGAACGAATTCAACTGAGAGGATACAATCCCCGGACGGTACCTAACAAACTTCAGTTGGATAAATTAGCCCGCGCGATTGAGGAAGCCGAGCGTCCTATGATCCTTGCTGGCGGCGGCGTGATTTACTCCGGAGCTCATGAAGGGCTGTACGAATTCGTGAATAAATCCGGGATTCCGATCACGACAACGCTTCTCGGTCTGGGTGCCTTCCCAAGCGGCCATGAGCTGTGGACGGGAATGCCGGGTATGCACGGAACCTACACATCGAACCATGGTATTCAGCAGTCGGACCTGCTGATCAATATCGGGGCAAGATTCGATGACAGGGTTACAGGCAAGCTCGATGGTTTCGCGCCACATGCGAAGATCGTTCATATCGATATCGACCCGGCTGAGATCGGCAAGAACGTGCCAACCGATATCCCGATTGTCGGAGACGTGAAGACCGTGCTTGAAATGTTGAATCCGCTCGTTCCGTACGCAGCGAAAGCAGATGCGTGGAGAGACCAGATCAGAGCATGGAAAGCCGAATATCCATTCCGTTACGTCGATTCAGATACTGTGCTGAAGCCGCAATGGGTTATCGAAATGCTGAACGATACGACAAAGGGTGAAGCGATTGTAACGACTGACGTTGGCCAGCACCAAATGTGGGCCGCTCAGTATTACAAGTTCAACCAGCCGCGTTCCTGGATCACCTCCGGCGGTCTCGGAACGATGGGCTTCGGATTCCCGTCCGCGATTGGTGCCCAAATGGCGCATCCGGATCGCCTGGTCATTTCGATCAACGGGGATGGCGGCATGCAGATGTGTTCGCAAGAACTTGCCATCTGTGCCATCAACAACATTCCGGTAAAAATCGTTGTCATCAACAACCAGGTACTAGGAATGGTTCGTCAATGGCAGGAGCTCATTTACGATAACCGTTACAGCCACATCGATCTGGCAGGCAGCCCTGATTTCGTCAAGCTGGCTGAAGCCTACGGTGTCAAAGGACTTCGTGCCACCACGAAAGAAGAAGCACAGCGTGCTTGGGCCGAAGCGATGGAAACACCGGGACCCGTCCTCGTTGAATTCGTTGTAGAGAAAGGCGAGAACGTGTATCCGATGGTGACGCAAGGGTCGACAATCGATCAAATGCTGATGGGGGATGCGTAAGATGAGTACAAAACATACCATTGCCGTACTAGTGAACGACCAGCCGGGTGTCCTGCAGCGCGTATCCGGGTTATTCGGACGCAGGGGCTTTAACATCGAGAGCATTACCGTGGGGCAGTCGGAGGAATCCGGCTTGTCCCGGATGGTTATCGTAACCACCGGTGATGAAACGACGCTGGAGCAGGTGGAGAAGCAGCTTTACAAGCTGATCGATGTCATTAAAGTTATTAACTTGAGCTCGAAACCGATGGTAGCCAGAGAGCTCGCCCTGATCAAAGTAAAAGCCGAGCCATCGGCCAGACCGGAAATTATGGGCGTTGTCGAGACATTCCGTGCATCCGTCGTGGATATCGGCACAGCTAACCTGATGGTTCAGGTAGTTGGCGATACCGTCAAAATCGATGCCATGATCGAGCTGCTTAAGCCGTATGGCATCCAGGAGCTTTCCCGTACCGGGGTTACCGCGATGATTCGCGGTAACGCGTAATGATTTACGTTTTTCTTTTATCCGGATGACAAAGTTATTGCAATATAAGCGTTAGACACCTGCATGGCATGAGCGGGTGTCTCAGCAGATCGGGAAAGGGATCGGTCTATTGAGATACCCGCTCATCATGAAGGGTCTTTAAAATCAAAGGAGGACTTATACAAATGGCAATTACTACTTATTATGAACAAGATGCAGAACTCAGCGTGTTAAAAGACAAAACAATCGCGGTTATCGGTTATGGAAGCCAAGGTCATGCTCAAGCGCAAAACCTGCGCGACAGCGGACTTCAGGTTGTCATTGGTCTTCGTGAAGGCAAGTCGTTCGACAAAGCGAAAAACGATGGTTTCGAAGTGCTTCCTGTAGCCGAAGCCGTTAGCCGTGCAGATGTAGTTCAAATCCTGATGCCGGACGAAACGCAAGCAGCGGTATACAAGAACGATATCGAGCCAAACCTGAAAAAAGGCGCGGCACTGATGTTCTCCCACGGTTTCAACGTTCATTTTGGTCAAATCGTAGCTCCTAAAGACAACGATGTCCTTCTGGTCGCTCCTAAATCCCCAGGTCACATGGTTCGCCGTACGTATGTTGAAGGCTTTGGCGTACCTGGATTGATTGCAATCGAGAAAGATGCAACTGGACAAGCCAAGGCGATCGGTCTTGCTTATGCAAAAGGTATCGGTTGTACTCGTGCAGGCGTTATCGAAACTTCCTTCCGCGAAGAAACCGAAACGGACTTGTTCGGTGAGCAAGCGGTATTGTGCGGCGGTGTATCCGCATTGGTTAAAGCTGGTTTCGAAACGTTGACTGAAGCTGGATATGCGCCGGAAATGGCATACTTCGAGTGCCTGCATGAACTGAAACTGATCGTAGACATGATCTATGAAGGTGGTCTTGCAAGCATGCGCGACTCCATCAGTAACACAGCGGAGTACGGCGACTATGTAACAGGCCCTCGTGTGGTAACCGAAGATACGAAGAAGGCAATGAAAGAAGTCCTCTCCGATATTCAACAAGGTAAATTCGCTCGCGACTTTATCCTTGAGAACCAATCGGGCCGTGCGTTCCTGACAGCTACCCGCCGCAACGAGTCCGAGCATCCGATCGAAGTGGTTGGTGCGGAACTTCGCGAAATGATGCATTGGATCAAAAAATAAGAATATATAGAATTCATAAGAATTCTTCCGGGTATGGAGCAGTCGAGCATGAGATGATGGTGCTGCTGCAGGGAACCCGTTAGATTAAAGCAGCCGGCGGCAGGGGATTAAGTCAACCTGCCGCCGGATGTTTACGTCAAGCGATAAACTTCAAGGAGGTGCCGACATGCGAAAGATTTATATCTTTGATACAACGCTGAGAGATGGAGAGCAGTCTCCTGGCGTGAATTTGAACACTCGGGAAAAGGTGGAAATTGCCCTTCAACTCGAAAAGTTGAAAATCGACCGCATGGAAGCAGGCTTTCCAGCGGCGTCACCCGGTGACCTTGCTGCTGTGAACGCAGTGGCGCGCGCGGTTAAAGACGTCACGGTCATTGGATTGTCACGTTCCAGAGAGAGTGACATCGATGCGGTTCGCGAAGCGCTTCAGGGAGCACAGGATCCATGCATACACGTATTCCTGGCGACTTCCCCGATTCACCGCAAGTTCAAGCTGCGGATGGAGAAGCAGCAGGTGCTGGAAACGGCGCAGGCCTCGATCCGTTATGCCAAGAAATACTTTTCCAAAGTGGAGTTTTCCCTGGAGGATGCCGGCCGGACAGAGCTGGATTTTATGGCTGAGGTCGTAGGCATGGCTGTACGGGAAGGCGTCAATGTCGTTAACATTCCGGATACCGTGGGATATTTGAATCCTTCGGAGTACGGGGCTATATTCAAATACTTGAAGGAAAATGTTCCGGATATCGAGAAGGTGCAGCTGAGCGCGCATTGCCATAACGATCTGGGTATGGCGACGGCGAATACCCTTGCCGCCATTCTGAACGGGGCCGATCAGATCGAAGGAACGATCAACGGAATCGGCGAACGTGCAGGTAATACCGCCATTGAGGAAATTGCGATGGCGCTGGAGACGCGCTCCGAGTTTTTTGGAGCGAAGACGGGGCTGGCACTAACGGAAATCGCCCGCACGAGCCGCCTTGTGAGTAAGCTGACCGGTATGGTCGTGCCGGGCAACAAAGCGATTGTCGGCGCGAACGCGTTCGCCCATGAATCCGGTATTCATCAGGACGGCATGCTGAAAGAAAAGACAACTTACGAAATTATGACGCCTGAGTCTATCGGGCTCAAAGAAAGTAAGCTGGTGTTAGGCAAACACTCTGGCCGTCATGCTTTCCGGGAGAAGCTGCTGGATTTGGGCTATGAGCTGAGCGAAGAACAGGTGAATGACGCATTCGCCAAATTCAAGGTGCTCGCCGACAAGAAGAAGGAAGTATCCGATGAGGATCTGCTGGCTCTGCTGGAAGAGAAACTGATCGATACGCCGGAAGTGTTCAAGCTGGAAACGATTTTTGTTGCTTACGGCAACGAATCCACACCGACGGCGCGGGTTCGTATTGCGACTGCGGAGCAGACGATTGAGGAAGAGGCCGAGGGCAACGGTTCCGTCGACGCGATCTATAACGCGATCGACAAGGTGACCGGCGAAGAGGTTGCGCTTGCGGATTATTCCATCAAATCGGTAACGCACGGCAAGGATGCTCAAGGTGAAGTGCATGTCGTGCTGTCGCAAAACGACGTGGCAGCGCAAGGCCGCGGCTTGAGCACCGACATTCTGGAAGCAAGTGCAAGAGCTTACGTGGATGCGGTTAACGTCCTGATCGAGAAACGCAAAACGTTTAGCCGGCGTGAGCGTGCTACGCTGTAATCCATACTTAGAGTACATGGTAGCTCTGAATCGCATCGTTTTGCCTGCAGGAGATATTCAAAAGGAAAAGAGGGGCCGCTGTGGTCATAGCCCCGTCAAGTAGACATTAAAAAAAGAGATTTTATTAAGCGGCGACTTTTTCCCGAAACTCAATCGGGGAGAGGTCGCCCAGTTTGTTTTGGAAACGTTCCATGTTGTAAAACGAAATATACTCCGTAATTTGGCTCCT
>NZ_JBNDYG010000057.1:39216-41330 GCF_049893405.1 Paenibacillus sp. Dod16 | reverse complement strand
CAGGACTGCCTCTTCATTGGGGAGGGGGAAAGACCATCTGCCGCAAGCTTCCGTCTCCACTAAAACATGGGAAACTCCCACCTTTTCACTTCTTAAGTCGCCATTGCTTTAGCATCTTGCATTGATCTTATGCACTTTCGAAATTCAGGATTAATTGTATTTAAACCATTTTCAATGCGAATAACTTAAATGGCGATTAGAGGCTCTATTCATATCTAAAAAGAAGATTATATATGGCAGCCTATTGTCATATTATTCTTTTTATTAATAGGTTATCGGATTGCTTTTTTATTTATGGAATGGGAATACGACTATGTGGACGAATACATGATGGTAACCATATCCTCTGGAGGAATATGGGAAGACCTATTGACGCGTCAACAAACATTCAAGTTGAGAACTGAAAATATAAAATATTTTACGGATCAGCGAAGCCTCGACCTCAATCATGAAGTCGGGGCTTTGTCATGTACAAAATTGCATAAGGGTAAACAGCGGAGAAGTGATGTAAAGAGTTGAGGCTTGTTGGAACAAAGGGAGGTCGGTGATAATGAAAGCGTAACCAAGTACAGATGATGAATCCATTGGAACGGGGGATGCAAATGCAAAAAAGGAATTCAGTATGGCGGAGAGCGATATCCGTATTATTCATGGCGTCACTCCTGCTCTCGGCCTGCGGAGGCAGCGGGTCCGGCAGTGGCAGCTCGAACGAAACGGCCGAGACCGATCCAAGCACCGTAGCAAATGACGGCCCTTTCGGCAAATATGATCCGCCAGTCGAGGTATCGTTCGTAAGGGATCTTAGCGACGTCGTGGAAAATAACGTGCTGGGCGTGCTTAAAGACGAAACGATCGACAACAATCGATGGACGCAATTGTATGAGCAGGAGCTTGGCATCAAAGTCAAGTACAAATGGGTGGTCGAAGGCAGCCCGACATCCGACCAATACCTGCAGAAAATTAACGTGACGCTGGCTTCGGGCGACCTTCCGGACGTGATTCCGGTCAACGCCACCCAGCTCAAGCAATTGGCGGATTCGGACCAAATCATGGATATGACGGAACTTTACGAAACGTACGCTTCCCCAATGACGAAGGAAGTGCTGCTTCAAGAAGGGACGAGTGCTTTTGACGCCGCTACGTTCGACGGAAAGCTGATGGCGATTCCTCAACTGGAATCCTCGATCGAGCGTTCCATGTACATCTGGATCCGGACGGACTGGCTGGAGAAGCTGGGACTTGCGCCGCCGAAAACGATGGCTGACGTACTGGCCATATCGAAAGCGTTTACGGAGAACGATCCGGACGGGAATGGTGTGCAGGATACGTACGGACTTGGCGTTACCAAGGATTTATGGGGGGGCGCGATGGGGCTTGAGGGATTTATGGCCGGATATAATGCCTACCCTAACATTTGGATCGAGGATGACTCCGGCAAGCTCGTCTTTGGGAGCATCCAGCCGGAAGTGAAAAAGGCGCTTCAGGTTTTGCAAGAGATGTCCAAAAACGGACAGATCGACCAAGAGTTCGGTATCAAAGACGGAGGCAAGGTTTCGGAGCAAATCTCGGCCGGCAAGATCGGTATGGAGTACGGCGAGCAGTGGAATTCCATCTGGCCGCTTCAGCTGAACCGCGATAACGATCCGAATGCGCAGTGGCAAGCGTTCCCGATCGTATCCGAATCGGGTGAAGCACCGAAGGTGCCGCTCAAATTCAGCACCACCCGTTTCTTCGCCGTCAAGAAGGATGCGGCCCATCCGGAAGCCGTCATCAAAATGTTCAATCTGCATCTCGAGAAAAACTGGGGGAAAACCGCCGAATTCGATAAATACTTTGCGCCGCCGGAAGCCGAAAGCGTGTGGCAGCTGTCTCCGGTCACGCCGTATCCGGTCATGAAGAACGTGGATGCATTCCGGGAAATCGATGCTGCGCGCAAGGCCGGCGACTTCTCGAAGTTAACCGGAGAGGCCAAAACGATCCAGGAAAAACTGGAAGCTTATGAATCGGGCTCATCCGACGGCTTTGCGCTATGGGGCTGGGAACGGATTTACGGGGAACAGGGCTCCATGGGAATCGCCGACCAATACGATAAAAACGACCAATTCCTGCAGGAA
>NZ_JBNDYG010000057.1:0-39134 GCF_049893405.1 Paenibacillus sp. Dod16 | reverse complement strand
CGACGATGGTTGAGCGCAAGACGACGCTCGAAAAAATGCAAAACGAGGTTTTCGTCAAGATTATTTTAGGCGAATCCATCGACACCTTCGACCAGTTCGTAGAGGATTGGAAAAAGCTCGGCGGGGATCAAATCACGCAAGAAGTCAACGAGTGGTACGAACAGGCGAAGCGATAATCCGGGCCGGAGGGAGAACCTTGTCGTTACTCCCTCCGAACCTGTTACCTACGAATTGGAGGTTCACGAATGAAAGCGAAATGGCGAAGAGAGCTGCCGCTCCATGTGATGATATTGCCGGGATTGATTCTAATCGTTTTATTTTCGTACATTCCGATGGCCGGCATCACGATCGCCTTTCAGAGGTTTATCCCTGCCAAAGGCCTCTTCGGCGATCAGCAATGGGTCGGATGGGACAATTTCGAGTATGTGATGAGCCTGCCGAATTTTACGCAGGTTTTGTGGAATACGCTGTTTATTTCGAGCTTCAAGCTCATTTTGGGGCTCATTGTTCCAATCGTGTTCGCCGTTCTGTTGAACGAACTCAAAAACAATGTGATCAAGCGATCGGTCCAAACGGCCATTTACTTGCCTTATTTCCTGTCCTGGGTCGTGCTTGGCGGCATCCTGATCGATATCCTCTCCCCGTCGGGAGGCATCGTCAACGGATTTCTCGGCCTGCTGGGCATCCCCAAGATCTTTTTCCTGGGCGATAACGAATGGTTTCCATTCACGCTCATTGCTTCCGACGTGTGGAAAAACTTCGGGTACGGCACGATCGTGTACTTGGCTGCGATTACCGGAATTGATCCGGGGTTATACGAAGCGGCAACGATCGACGGGGCGAACCGCTGGCGGAAAATATGGCATATCACGATTCCGGGCATGCGCATGGTAATCGTCCTGTTGTCGGTGTTAAGCCTGGGACAGCTGCTGAATGCCGGCTTCGATCAGGTGTTTAATTTATACAGCCCGCAAGTGTACGAAAGCGGGGACATTCTGGATACGTTCGTTTATCGGATCGGTTTGCTTGATGCCCAGTACGGGGTGGCGACGGCGGTCGGATTTTTTAAATCGGTCATATCGCTCACGCTGATATCGGGCTCCTACTTTTTGGCTTATCGGTTTGCGAAATACCGGATATTTTAAGGGGGGGGAAACGATGCAGCAACGAGTGGTGCCATCTTCGGCTGAAGGGGGCCGTATCCGGCAAAAAAGGCGGTTTGAGTGGTTTTCCCTGATCAATGCCATTTTCTTGATTTTGATCTCGCTGATTTGCGTTCTTCCTTTGATTCACATCATTGCGGTTTCCTTTAGTTCCAGCGCGGCGGCTTCGGCGGGATATGTGAAGCTGTGGCCTGTCGACGTGACGCTGGCTTCCTACATGTATACGGCAAGCCGCCACGAGTTCTGGGATTCGATGCTGGTGTCGCTCACGAGGATCGGCTTGGGCACTCCGCTTAATTTGCTGCTGACCGTGTTGATTGCCTACCCGCTATCGAAAGAGACACGTTCTTTTCGGCTTCGGAGCGCGTACGCTTGGATCTTTTTCATCACGATGCTGTTTAATGGCGGCCTGATTCCTTGGTATTCAACGATAAAAGAATACGGCATGCTGGATACGATATGGGCATTGATTTTGCCGAGCGCGGTTCCCGTGTTCAGCGTCGTTCTGCTGCTTAATTTTTTCAGGGAAATTCCGAAGGAGCTTGAAGAGGCGGCGCTCATCGACGGAGCAAGCCACTGGCGGACCATGTGGTCGATTTTTGTCCCGATATCCAAGCCTGCGCTTGCCACGCTTGCTTTGTTTTCCATGGTTGAGCACTGGAACAGCTGGTTCGACGGACTGTTGCTGATGGGAGACCCGTCCAATTATCCGCTGCAAAGCTATATTCAAACGATCGTAATCCAGCAAAACCTGTCGAATATGTCGAGGGACGATATGCTGAACCTGGCGCTGATCTCCGATCGGACGCTGAAATCGTCGCAGATCTTTCTCGGCTCGCTTCCGATTATTTTGGCATACCCGTTCTTGCAGAAATATTTCGTAAAGGGCATCGTTCTCGGAAGCGTGAAGGGCTAAGGGCTAAGGACACAGCGCAAGTCGATGTTGCCCGCCATAAGTCTGGCTGCCCTGACGAGATGTAGGCTATAATCGAATAAAAAATGCTGGGGGCAATGCCATTGATGTTCCGACGGGACTTTTCACTGCGCAATACGATATTTCTCCGGTTGATCGTGACGTTTCTGCTCATTATGGTGCCGATTCTGTTATTTGCCGTGTATCTTTACCATTGGAACGTGCAAACGGCCAGCTCCGACATTACCAAGACGGCAGCGGCGCAATCCGAATTCTACCTGACCGATCTGGAAAACGAAATCGAACGCATGAAAATGCTGCAGTACAGCCTGCTGGAGGATGAAAACCTGAATGAACTAGTCCTGACCTGGGAGACGATGGCGACGATCGCCCGTACCGAGAACATGAATTCGTTGATCAAGCGGCTGTATACTGTTCAGAACAGCAGCATGTATATCAAGGATGTCAGTGTTCATATCGCGGCTATCGGCCGCACGATTTCAGCCGGAGATGGGGTGCGTGAATTTAGGCCCGAACGCTTCCGGGAAATCCGTTCCGTCTTTGGCAGCGGCTCTCAGCTCATTGAATGGAACGGAGGCTTGTTCCTTGGCGCCATGAAACAGCGGGGTATCAAAGGGGCAGAGCCGCTGTTCACGGTCGAGATCGAGCTGGACGAGCAGCGGCTGCAGGAAGCGCTCGCCCAATTCAATACGTACCCCGGCAGCGGAACGCTGCTCCTGTCGGACAGAGCCAAGGTTGCCGTCGCGAACGGGACAGGGGAGCTGGCTAACGTTAGCCTCCCCCTTTTCCTGCGGGAAATCCCGGCGCTCCTGGAGGACACTCCTTCGCGGCTGACCGTAAACGGGAACCGATACTATGCCGTGCAGGCCCACTCGCCGGAGCTAGCGCTGTCGATCTATCGTTTCATTCCCGAGAAGGTCGTACAGAAGCCGCTGAGCAAGTTCTACAAATGGGCATGGGGATTTGCCGCAGCGGCGCTGGGGATATTTGGCGTTTTTGCGCTGTCTACCTATAAGTTCATCCACAAACCTATGCTGGCTTTAGTTAAAGGCTTCAGAAGGATCGAGCACGGGGATCTGAGCATCCATATCGCCCATGAATCCAAGGACGAGTTCAGGTACTTATACGGCAGGTTTAACCAGATGGTGGACAATTTGCGCTCTTTGATCGATCAAGTCTACAAGCAGAAAATCATGACGCAGCGGGCGGAGCTGAAGCAGCTGCAATCGCAAATCAACCCGCACTTTTTATATAACAGCTTTTTTATCCTGAATACGATGGCCAAGACGGGAGATACGGAACGGATCGAACAATTTACGACGCTGCTCGGGGAGTATTTCGAATTCGTGACGAGGAATGCATCGGATTTGGTTGCATTGGAGCAGGAAGTTCATCATGCGAGAATGTATGCAGAAATTCAGGAGCTACGGTTTTCGAGAAGGATTCAGGTACGCTTTGATCCGCTGCCGGATGAGCTGCGGCCGCTTCCCGTGCCGCGGTTGATCGTTCAACCGATCATTGAAAACGCATTCAAGCACAGCCTAGAAAAAAAGACGAAGAATGGTTTGATTGTGGTGCGATTCGAAGGGGCGGACGGCCAGGCTCGCGTCATCGTGGAGGATAACGGAGACCGGTTGACGGACGAGGCGCTGGAGCAGATCCGGAAGTCCTTGTATGAGGAACAGGACCAGGCCGAAACGACAGGGATGGTGAACATTCATCGCCGGATCCGCATCACATTCGGGGAGGATGCCGGATTACGGACAGAACGTAGCGAGCTTGGGGGGCTTGCCGTAACAATACTTCTTGGCGGACGACGAAGAAATTATCACCGATGGGCTGGCGGATATTTTCGGAAAATTGAACCTTGACCTGGACATCTACAAAGCCTATTCGGGGCAAGAGGCGCTGGAACTGTTGAACCGGACGCGGGTCGATGTCGTACTATCCGATATCTGCATGCCAGGCATGGACGGCCTGGAGCTGATGGAAACGATACGTCTCAATTGGCCGCAGTGCAAAATCGTGTTCCTGACAGGGCATAACGACTTCAATTATGTCTATCAAGCGATTCAAGCGCCGGACGTGCAATACGTGCTCAAAAACGAAGGCTACCCGAAATTGATCGCGGCCGTCGAGCGAGCGCTCAAGGAACTGGAAGAGACGCTGCGGGCGAATGATCTGATCCGGCGGTCGAAAGAGCAGCTGGATACGCTGGAGACGCTTGCCCACGGGGACTATTTTCGAAATTTGTTATTCCACGACGTGCTCTTCGAACGGGAATTGGAGGAAGACTTCAGGCGCCTGCAAATTCCGCTGGATGCGTCCATGCCGATTCTGATCGGGCTGGGCAGCGTAACGTCTGGCGGGTCCGCGGGAAGATCCCCCACGTATGTCGACCGTCGGGAGACGGCGCTTGCGGTTAAGTTTCTGGCAGAGGCTTTCCTGGCAGAGCGGACGAGCAGCATCGGTTTCATCGATCGATACGGGGATCTGATCTGGCTCATCCAGCCCAAGCGGTGGAGCGGATCGGAATGGACGGACGCTTTCGCACAGACGGTCATGTTTCTGGAGGGAACGTTTGAGCTGATTCAGCAATCCTGCCTGGAATCGCTTGAGGCGTCGGTAGCCGTGACACTATGCGGTGAGGCATTCGCCTGGGAAGGACTGCCTGCCATATACGATAAAATGAGACGGTACCAGCATGATCGGACCGGTGACGGAACGCGGATGGTCCAGAAGGTGTTTCCGAGCGAGGAAGCCGCGCCGTCCGCTACGATTCTTAACAGATCCTTGCGCGATAAGTTCGAGACGCTGGCCGTCCATTTGGAAGCCGGCAGAAGAGAGGAGTTCATGGGGCTGTTCGATGACTTGACCGAACCGGCAGCTTACGAACTCGAGCGGGGGGATCCCAATATGACGGAGCTTTGCTATACGGTTGCGCTTGTACTTCTGTCTTACATCAATCGGTGGGAAATCCGTGAGATCGGTTCGTTCGGCCTGATGAAGCTGGAAGACTATCGTTCGTGGAGGGAAGCCTTCGGTTATTTGAAAGGCGTTGCTGACGTTTTGTTTTCACTCCGGAAAAGCGGAGAACAGAAGAGGGCTGCCGGCGTCATTGAAAAAATTTGTTCATTCATTGAACAAAACCTCAGCGAGGATCTGTCCCTTGTCAGGCTGGCGGATGAATTTCATTTCAATCCATCTTACTTATCAAGGCTGTTTAAGCAGGAAAGGGGCGTCAATTTATCGGATTATATGGACGAACTCAGGATTCGCAAAGCGAAGGAGCTTCTGAAGAGGGAAGAACTGAAGATAGCCGAGGTCGGTGGTTTGATCGGATACGAAATGCCGCAATCGTTTACCCGTTTTTTTAAAAAATGGACCGGCCTGACGCCGCAGGAATACCGAACCGTCAGGCTAAGCCGCGATGGAGCGCAATAAGTGCAGCGACCAGGCGTATGGCCAGGCAGCAGTCCTTGGATAACCCAAGGACTTATTTGCATTGGGCTGGCATATTAGGAGGCGACCATCTTCCGATATTCGTTCGCGCTTACGCCGGTATAGGATTTAAATCGCTTATAAAACCAGTCGATTTCGGTATAGCCCACCTCATTCGCAATTTCGTAAATCTTCAGATCCGTTTGCTCCAGCAGCATTTTCGCTCTTTCCATGCGCTGAATGAACAAATATTCGTTAAAGCTCATATTTTCATGGTTTTTGAACTTTTGGCCAAGATAGGAGCGGTTGAAATGGAATTTGCTTGAAATGTCTTTGAGCGTAATATTTTCGTGCAGCTTTTTCCCCACATATTCCTTGACCCTGTGAATGACGTCATCCTCAGTGCGGCGTTGGTTCGCGTTAACAGCAGCTACGCTTTTCACCAGTTCTTCAGCCGGCAACGTGCTGGGTACGTAATCGCTTACCTGCAGCTGCAGCGCTTTGCGGATGAAGGCAAATTCCATGGTATCCTCGACAACAATGATGGGCAAACGGCTTACCCTCCGGATCCGACCGCACAGCTCCAGCCCTTTCTTGGGGCTGCCGTTCATGTTGATAACCGCCAGTGAATAGCCGTTCTCCTCAATCCGATGCAGCGATGACTCAGAATCATCATCGCAGATTTCCATGTTCATCCCGCATTTGCCCCAATCCTGCAGGCGAAGCGCATCATCGGAGCAGCAGCCCAGATTGATATACAGTAATTTAGACATGATGACTCCCTCCCCATATATTGCGATAAGCGGAATATCCATTAAATTGGTTACGCTTACATTATGTTGTCCGGCGCCCCATTTCCACAATGTGCTTTTCTTTGCATTGCTAACCGTTCTTTACTTCTTGCAAAGCTTGGGTTGAAAAAGATCGGCGGACAAGCCGTTGCAGGAGACGGCCTTCTAGCGTTTCAGGGGTAGAATATCTCGATTTCCCCAGGTTGTTGCATGGAAATGTAAGCGCTAAACTTTGGATGAATCTGGACCAAACATCAAACGTTGAGGGGGATTAAAGATGCGTGTTCGCAAATTATTGGTTCTGTTATTAGGATTGGTTCTGCTGCTTGCAGCCTGCAGCGGAGGCTCGGGTAACCCAAGCAGCGGCACCCAAGAAACCGTGGAATCGGAGACGAATAGCGGCACTGAAAACGAGACGTCGAAGGAACCTGGCGAGACGGAAAACAGCGGAGGGGAGGAGGAGGAAGTTTACAGAACGCCGGAAATGGATTTCGATTTAGGCGGTAAGACGATTAAAGTCGTCTCTTGGTGGGATATGACGATTCCGGAGGATACCCCGGACAATATCCAGCGCAAGAAGAACCTTGAAGACCTGATGCAAAAGCATAATTTTAAAGTGGAGTACGTGGCCATCGACTACGGCGAGTACCAAGAGAAAGTTACCGCTTCCCTGCTCGCTGGCGAGCCGATCGGTGATATCGTTCGCCTTGGCAAAACCTATACGGTGCCTACCTTGGTTAAACAGGATCTGCTCTGGCCGATTGACGAATACACCAAAAATCCCGTTGCCTTTAACCAAAAGGTTACGAACGAATACTACACGTATGAAGGCAGGGGGTACGGATTCACCGAAAATCAAGCAAATCTGGTTCAAGGCATCTTTTACAATCGTACACTTATGAACCAGCTTGGCTTAAAGCCGCTTCAAGAGTACGTGAACGAAGATAACTGGAATTGGGAAACATTCATACAAGTGGCTAAAGAAGCCAACAAAGATACGAACAACGATGGCAAGCTGGACACTTGGGGGCTAGCAAACTCCTCGCTTATGGATCATGCCTTGTATTCCAACAATACGGGTCTGACCAAAGAAGATAAGCAAAATCTCGATGATCCTGCAACACTGGATGCACTTAATTTCATTTCCCGTATTGCTACCGAGAAAATAGCAAGACCGACCGAGGGCGGCGACTGGACGGAGCCGGGCCAATTTTTCCGTCAAGGCAATACATTAATGTACGCAGGTGCCCTCCATGAGATGAGCGGCATGCAGACGGATATGCCGGATTACGACATCGGTTTCGTACCTTTTCCAAAAGGGCCGAATGCAACAAAGTACCACTCTGCCGAAGCACTCTTCCAGGCGCTTACCATTCCGAAAGCAGTCGAAAATCCGGAACAGCTGCTTTATATCTGGGAGAAAATCAACGACATTGATTCCGTATACGACTATCCGGACCAAGCCTCGTACGAAACGTTATTTTCGAGCGAAGACGACTTGAATAACGCCAAAATGGTGGCGCCAAACATGATGATTCTTGACCACAATACATTCCCGAATTTGAAGTACTACGATTTCGTCGGCGAGCTGAATGAGGGGATATCCGTTTCCACCGTTGTTGAGAAATACAAGTCAACGTTCCAAGCAGCTATCGACGAAGTATATGGTAAGTAACCTTGAACATTAGCCGAAGAACCGATCGTCCCTGCGCAGCGCATTGCTGCGGCAGGGACTGTCATTGGATGGATTAACCGTATGGGAGGGAGAGAAATTGAACACCAGGAAGAAGCGTTTCGGTAGCGCCATACTTGTCATCGTCCTATTTTTTTTGTCTCTATGGGCCTTCTACCCTTCGAAATCGACAAACCAAGGCTTCGTTCAAGCGATCTCCGACTTTGAAGCGGTCATTGAAACGGAAGGGCAGGACGGGTACAGCCAGTATTTAGACGCCCATGCATCGGCCAGCCGCCCGGACCGCATCGTCCGCATCGAAGGCGAGTCCTTTGTATCAGCCTCCGGGGAGGGATTCGAGATCGCGGAGAAATTAAACGGCTCCGAAGGGAAATCCGTGATCACGCCAGAGGCAGGCTCCATCTCATGGGACGTGAACGTGGAAGAACCGGGCTTATACCATGTCCGGATCCGATATTATCCGATTGAAGGGAAGAGCTCGGCGATCGAAAGGCAATTCTCTATCAATGACAAGGTGCCCTTCAAGGGAGCGGATATCGTGCTATTCGACAGAGTATGGGGAAACCGGGACGAGGAAATCAGGCAGGATAACCGCGGAAACGATCTGCGGCCAAGGCAGATCGAGCAGCCTTCCTGGCAGCTTGCGCCGCTCTCCGATCGGTACGGCTACTATGATGAGCCGTATTCCTTTTATTTTGACAAGGGCAAGCAGAAGCTTATGCTAACGTCCTTGCGGGAGCCAATGGCCATTGATTATATCGAGCTGTACCAGGATCATGCCTTGAAAACATACGAGGAGCTGGCGAATGAATATGAGTCCGGGGGCTTGGAACCGACCCGGGATCAGTACATTCTGATTCAGGCGGAGGATGCCAAGCGGAAATCGTCGCCGACCTTGTATCCTACATCCGACAGATCCAGCCCGACCGTTGAGCCGTACGACGTTTCCAAAATCAGAATCAACACCATCGGAGGCGTTAACTGGAAGCTGCCGGGGCAATGGATCGAATGGGAGTTCGAGGTGGAAGAAGACGGTTTGTACCAAATCGCCTTGAAGCAGAAGCAGGACCAGCTCCGGGGCGTATTTGCCACACGTAGCCTTATGATCGACGGGGAGTTTCCCTTTGAGGAAATGAAACGAATCCGCTTTCATTATGACCGCGATTGGCAAATGAACGTGCTGGGCGAGGAAGAACCTTATTTATTCCATTTCACCAAAGGGACGCATCGGATCCGAATGATGGTGTCTCTCGGGGAGATCGCGCCGCTCTTGCAGACGATTGAATCCAGCGTGCTGGAACTGAACGAAATGTACCGCAAAATACTAATGATCACCTCCAATACGCCGGATCCGTTCCGGGATTATCAATTGGAGAAGCGGATTCCGGATATGGTGGAGGTGTTCACCGAGCAGGCCGAAATCATTCAAAGCGTGGCCGATTATCTGGAAGAAGCGACAGGCGAGCGAAGCGACAAGGTGGCCGTTCTGCATTCAATGGTGCACCAGCTGAACGAGCTCGCCGAAAATCCCGAAACCGTCGCCAAACGCTTGGACACGTATAAGGTGAACGTGGGCGGTCTCGGAACCTGGATGCTGCAGATTAAAGAGCAGCCCATCTCGCTTGATTATCTGATCGTTCATTCGCCGGATCGCAAGCTGCCCAAACCGGACGCGTCGTTTTTCGAGGTCGCGGGCCATGAGTTAGGCGCTTACGCAGCTTCGTATACGGAAGATTATGACACCATCGGAAACGCCGGCGATGAAGAAGATGCCATTACCGTGTGGATAACGACCGGACGCGATCAGGCGCAAGTACTGAAAGCATTGATCGACGACACGTTTACGCCTGAGTCGGGTATTCCGGTGCATCTCCGGCTTGTTCCGGGAAACATCCTTCTGCCAGCCACGCTTGCCGGTGAAGGTCCGGATGTCGCCATGCAAATCGGCGAGGACGTGCCGGTCAACTACGCGATGAGGGGGGCTGCAGCCGATTTAACGAAATTCGATGATTTCGAAGAGGTGGTCACCCGATTCCGCGACAGCGGGCTGGAGCCTTACAAATATAACGGCGGGGTGTACGCCTTGCCTGAACAGCAGACCTTCCCGATGTTGTTCTATCGCAAGGATATTTTGGAGGAACTTGGCTTGAAGCCGCCCGCAACCTGGCAAGAAATCTATGACATGATTTCCGTGCTTCAGAAGCACAACATGCAATTTTATTTGCCGCTGGAAGCCACCAACGCAAGCCTGGTTCCGAATGCGACGTTCGCCATGCTGCTGTACCAGAACGGCGGGCAGTTTTATCGCGATAACGATACGAAGAGTGCACTCGACTCGGATATCTCCATGGAGGCATTCAAGAAGTGGACGCAGTTCTATACCAGCTACAAGTTCCCGCTGCAAGCGGATTTCCCGAACCGTTTCCGGACCGGGGAAATGCCGATCGGGATTGCGGATTACACGACGTACAACATGCTGACGGTCATGGCCCCCGAGATTAAGGGGCTGTGGGATTTCACGATTGTGCCGGGGACTGAACGCGAGGACGGCACCGTGAACCACGAAGTTGCCAGCCATACGACCGCCGTCATGCTGCTTCAAAATTCGAAGAGCAAAGCGGCCGCTTGGGAATTTCTAAAGTGGTGGACCGACAAGGAGACGCAAATTGCGTATGGCCGAGAGATGGAAGGTTTGATGGGAGAGGCTGCCCGCTATCCGACGGCCAACATCGAAGCGCTGGAGGAGCTGCCATGGCCGGTGAAGGATTATCGGAATTTGGATAACCAATGGCGGTGGGTACGAGGTATTCCGCAGGTGCCCGGAGGATATTTCACAGGCCGGCATTTGGATAATGCTTTCAGGAAAGTGGTAAATGCCAGCGAAAATCCGCGCGAAGCCTTATCCGATTATATTTTGTACATTAACGATGAAATCGAGATCAAGCGGAAGGAGTTCAATTTGCCATATTAACAGGGGAGGTGCGGTAGTCAATGCAAGGAGAACCAGTAATTCAAACCGTAAAGAGCCCCAAAGCGAATGTGCAGAAGAACAGCCGTTGGGTCTCTTTCCTAAAAGAGTTGAAGCGAAGCAAGCACTATTATTTGCTGATGAGTCCGTATATGATTATTTTCTTTCTGTTTACGGTCATTCCGGTGGTCTTTTCCTTTGCCCTAAGTTTCTTCTATTTCAACATGCTGGAATTTCCGAGATTCGTCGGTTGGCAAAATTATTCGAGGCTGTTTCTGAATGATGATATCTTTATGATCGCCTTGAAGAATACGCTGATGTTCGCCGTCATTACCGGTCCCGTCAGTTATATCGCGTGTTTTGTATTCGCTTGGATCATTAATGAATTGTCGCCCAAAGTGCGGGCGTTCATGACGTTGGTCTTTTATGCGCCATCGATATCGGGCAACGTTTACTTCATTTGGCTCATCATCTTCTCAGGTGACAGCTATGGGTATTTAAACGGGTTTCTGATGAAGGCCGGCTTTATCCTAGAACCGATTCAATGGCTCCTGAATGAAAACTATATTCTATGGATCGTGATTATCGTACAGCTTTGGCTGAGCCTGGGCACCAGCTTTTTGGCGTTTATCGCCGGTCTGCAAACGATCGACAAGTCGTTGATCGAAGCGGGGGCGATGGACGGCATCAAGAATCGCTGGCAGGAGCTCTGGTATATTACGCTGCCGTCCATGAGGCCGCAGCTGATGTTCGGGGCCGTGATGCAGATCACAACCGCATTCGCGGTCGCGGATATCTCCATCGCGCTCGCCGGGTTTCCGAGCGTTAACTATGCGGCGCACACCATTGTCACCCATCTGATGGACTTCGGCACGATCCGCTTCGAACTCGGCTACGCATCGGCCATTGCGACGTTCCTGTTCTTGCTGATGGTCGGAACCAACAAATTAACGCAAAAAATGTTGAGAAGGATAGGTGAGTAACGTTGGCTGCGAAAATGATTCGATATTTCCGGCTGCCGAGAACGCTGAACCGTTCTTTGCCCGTTAGCATTTTGCTGTTTGCGCTGCTCGCCTTGTTCGGAGCCTTCATGGCATTGCCCTTGATTTACGCGGTGAACAACGCATTCAAACCGCTGGACGAATTGTTCATATTCCCTCCGCGGTTCTTCGTGAACAATCCGACGATGGATAATTTCCTGGATTTGATGGTGTTAATGGGGAATTCGTGGGTACCCTTATCGCGTTATTTCGCAAACACGCTGTTGATCACCATCATTGGCACGGCTGGACATATCCTGCTGGCGTCTGCAGCAGCCTATCCGCTGGCCAAATACCGGTTTCCCGGCTCAAGGGCGCTGTTTTCGATTGTGGTGCTCGCCTTGATGTTTTCGCCCCATGTTACGGCGATCCCCAACTATATGGTCATGTCTTGGCTGGGTTGGATCAATACGCATGCCTCCATCATCGTGCCTTCCTTGGCATTTCCGCTTGGGCTGTTTCTGATGAAGCAATTCATGGAGCAGATTCCCGATGCCCTGCTTGAGGCAGCCAAAATCGACGGGGCCAGCGAATATCGGATTTACTGGTCCATTGTGATGCCGAACGTGAAGCCTGCCTGGCTGACGCTAATGATTTTACAATTTCCGGCACTTTGGGGCAGCGATGGGGGCAGCTTCATTTACAGCGAGCATCTGAAGACGTTACATTTCGCGCTCGGACAGATCACGGAAGGCGGAATCGCAAGAGCCGGCGTCGGCGCGGCTGTTGCACTCCTCCTGATGATCGTTCCCATTACGCTCTTTATCATCTCCCAGAGCAGTGTCATGCAGACGATGGCCACTTCAGGGATGAAGGACTAGAAAGGAGGCATGTCAGATTGATGAACAGCTTGCGCAAACTGAAAACGCCTCTCCTCATCATGATCTGCTGCTTATTGGGGGTTGGGGCAGGAGCGGGGAACGTAAGCGCCGAGAGCGCCTCGGACTCCTATATTTATTCTTATTGGGGCGATGCTGCAGCAGCGCCGGCCGCTTATGTGGCGACTGAATTGATAAGCGGCTCGGATCTGGGGACGGGTGCTTTCCAAGAGCCGAGCGATCTTCACGTCACCGCCGACAATCGCGTATACGTGCTGGATTCCGGCAACAATCGGATCGTTGTGCTGGACCATGATCTTAAGCTGGTAACCACCGTGGATTCCTTCACAAGAAAGGGCGAGCCGGATACATTCCTACAACCGCAAGGAATCTTCGTGACCGATGACGGCGAGGTGCTCGTAGCGGACACTGGAAACAAACGGGTCGTTCACTTGGATTCGGATTTTCAACTGATCAAGATCATCGATTCGCCGGAGTCGGAGCTACTGCAGGATTCGTTTAAATTCGAACCCGTCCGGGTCGTCATGGACCATGCGCAGCGAACTTACGTCATGGCTGCCGGCGTGTTTGACGGGTTTATGGAATTCGATGCCGAAGGGGCGTTTACTACCTTCATCGGCGCGAATCGCGTTTATATCGATCCGATCGAATATTTCTGGAAGCAAATCTCGACCAAGGCGCAGCGCAGTCAGATGGTCATGTTTACGCCTACGGAGTTTACGAATCTGGATATTGACTCGGAAGGGTTCATCTATGCCACGAACGGGGACCAGTGGGGAAATAACATTAAGAAGCTTAATGCGCAAGGCAGCGATATTTTAAGAAGAACGGGGTATTCCGACCCGCAGGGCGACATTCTTTACCTCAGCAGCGAAGGTCCTTCTAAGCTGATCGACATCGATGTTACCGACAGCGAGATATACTCCATTCTCGATGGCAAGCGGGGGCGGGTGTTCACTTACAACGGGGACGGACATCTGATGTACGTATTCGGCGGGCTGGGGAACCAAATGGGCCAATTTCATACGCCGGCCGCCATCGACCGAATCGGCGAGGATTTTCTTGTATTGGATAAAGCGCTTGGCGAAATTACCGTCTTCCGAACGACCGAATACGGTCGAACGCTGAATGAAGCCGTCAAAAGCTACTATCGTGGCGAGGAAGAGACCGCTTTTGCGTTGTTTAATCGAACGATCGCCATGAATGCCAATCTGGAATTCGCCTATGCGGGGATCGGCAAAGCCTTGCTTCGTCAAGGCGATTATAAGGGTGCCATGATGCATTTCAAACGCAGCTTGGATCAGAAAAACTATTCGAAAGCATTCCTGCTATACCGCAAAGCGGTCATGAGGGAACATTTTCCGTTGATCATGACCATGCTGTTCTTGGCCGGAATCGGGATATTTGCCGCATCCAGGCTTCGGAAAGTGAAGGAACGAAGAAAGGGGGCTTCCGCATGAGCAGGGAATGGATTCGGTTTCCCCTAAATCTCATGGTTCATCCCTTTGAGGGCTATTGGGACCTGAAATACGATCGCAATCGAAAATTCACGTTGATCATCTCGTTTTGCGTATTGTTTCTGGTTGCCGTTACGAACATTTTGGGGAGCCAGTACAGCGGTTTTCTAGTCCATGTGTACAATCCCGAGAGCATGAACAGCGTCATGGAAATCGTATATGTGATCGTGCCGATCTTGTTCTGGTGCGTGGCTAACTGGTCGCTTACGACCTTGATGGACGGCGAAGGCAAATTCGTCGAAATTTTTACGTCGACCTGCTTCGCGCTCCTGCCGCTCGTGATCATACAGTTTCCATGGATCTGGCTCAGCAATCTCGTGTCGCTGCAAGAGACCGCATTCTATTATTTTTCCAACTCCGTTGCGGTTCTCTGGTTCGTTTATCTGCTGTTTGTCGGCAATATGACGGTGCATCAGTTTTCCCCGTCCAAAACGATCGGAATTATGATGCTCACCCTGGTCGCCATGGGGTTTATGGCTTTTATCAGTTTGCTGTTTTTCAGCTTGGTCCAACAGATCGTGGCCTTTATTTCCGTCATCTATCAAGAATTGGTCATGAGAACTTAAGGAGGAGGAAGGATGGGCAATTTCGCTAAATACATGCTGCTTGCTGCCAGTGTGCTGACAGCGCTGATTATAGCCGGTTGTACGGATAAAGGACCGGAAAAGGCAGCTGGCGATGAAGGCAACGGGCCCGCCAACAGCTTCACGCCGGGAGCAGCCCTTAAGTCATCGTTCGTCAATCCGAGCGTCAAAGGCATGAAAGGCATTGCCGAGAACGATCAGCTCCAGCTGCTAGCGGACGATCAGACGGGGGCGATCGCCGTCGTGCATAAGGCAAGCGGCGAAATTTGGCACAGCAATCCCCCCGGCCATCAGTCGGATCCGCTGGCCGCGGGCGTGAACAAAAGCTTGTTGTCCTCTCAGTTGAAGCTTGACTTTTATAACAGCTTCGGACAGATAAATTCGGTCAATTCGCACGCCGACAGCGCGGCTTACAAGCAAATCGGCATGGAGGAAATCCCAAACGGCGTTCGCGTTAACTACCGGTTCGGCACGGACAAAAAAACGATTGACGACATGCCCAAGAAGATCAGCAAGTCCCGCTTTGAACAGAACCTGTTAAGCAAGCTGGACAGCGCCGGCCAGCGAACGCTGAAAATCGCGTACACGGAAGATGCCGAGCAAGGGGTGTATGTCCGGTCCGACGGCGCTCTCAAAGGTCTGCAGCTGGAGCGTGCGCTTAAAGCCTTTGAGGATGCCGGATATACCGAGGACGATTTGCTGGTGGACATCGAGGAGAACCATTTGGATCAGACCAAGCCTGAACCGCGGGTATTTCACGCCTCGATCGAATATACGCTGGACGGCGACAGTCTGATCGCCAAGCTTCCGGTTTCCAGCATTGATTTCCCCGCTGAATATCCGGTGAACACGATCTCGTTCCTGAGCTTCTTCGGTGCAGGGGGGGCGGAGGATAAGGGCTCAATCCTCGTTCCGGACGGATCTGGAGCGCTGATCCATTTTAATAACGGCAAGACGCGGTACCCTTCCTACCAGCAGAGCGTGTATGGAATGGACCGAACGATGAGCGGAATCGAAACGGCGGACAGCAGCCAGGACGTCAGGCTGCCGGTGTTCGGCATCATCCGTGAAGGCGGGGCATTTATCGGCATCATCGAGGAAGGGGCTCCGGCCGCGACGATCAATGCCGACGTCAGCGGCAGGCTTAACAGCTATAATTACGTCTACCCGACGTTCACGGTAATCAACAAAGGCGACTTAAGCCTGGATGCGAACGGCCAGCAGCGCTCGCTCCCGAAGTTCCAGGAGAATCCGATGCGAAGCGATTTTTCGGTCCGGTATGCGTTCGTGGGCAAGCAGTCGGCTTCCTATCCGGGACTCGCCGCCTATTACAGGAATTACTTGGAGCAACAGGGAGGCCTCCCGGCAATTGCCGAGAGGAATGAGGAGAATATGCCGTTCTACCTTCAGCTCGTAGGAAGCATTTATAAGAAAAAGCATTTTGCAGGAATTCCGTATCGGGCGCTGGAGCCGCTCACATCGTTCGAACAAGCGCAAAGTATTCTGACAGAGATGGGCAAGCGAGGCATCCATGACATCAAATTGAAATATAGCGGCTGGTTCAACAAAGGGCTGGATCATGAGGTTCCAGGCAGCGTCTCCGTTGATCAACAGGTAGGGGGAGAGAAGGGACTTCGGCGTCTGCTCTCCTATGCGAACGAGAATGGGGTAAAGCTGTATCCGGATGTCGCTATCCTTACCGCGTTGTCCGGTTCCGGGTTCAACGAGGCGAAGGAGGCGTCCAGAACGCTGCGAGGCATCCCCGCAGAGATCTATTCCTTCAATCCGGCGCTGAACCGGCGGGATCGGGCCGGTTCGCCTGCCTATGTCATATCGCCGCGGTTCATAGGTAGCTACACGGAAGCTTTCTTAAAGGATTATGGAAAATACGGCGCTATTGGCGTTTCGCTGAGTGATCTTGCCGCCGAGCTGGACAGCGATTTTCGCAAGCATCGTCAAATTGACCGTACGGAGTCCGAGCAGTTGTCTCTGGATGCGCTGAACAAGGTTTCAGATGCCAATCTTCAGGTCATGGCTGACGGAGGAAACGCTTATGCGCTGCCTTTCTTGACCGATATCACCCATGCGCCCATGTCTAGCAGCAGCTTTAAAATCGAAGACGCGGAAATTCCGTTCTATCAAATGGTTATCCGCGGGCATATCGATTACACGGGCGCGCCTTACAACCTGTCCGCGTATACCGACGCCAAACCTTATATTTTGAAGTGTTTGGAGTACGGTGCTGGCGTGTATTTTCAATGGTTCTATGAACCTAATCACAAAATAAAGGACACAGAGCATAACGAACTGTTCTCTGCCAATTACGCGTTATGGATCGACGAGGCCGCCCGCATCTATGAGGAAGTCAATGCATTTCTGAAAAAGGTTCGCCATGAGCGGATCGTCGGGCATGACGAATTGGCTGACGGCGTGTTCAAGACGACATACGAGAGCGGCGTTTACGTCATCGTGAATTACAATCGTGCACCGGTGACGATAGACGGCGTAACCATTGAAGCCGAAAGCTATGTGACGGGTGGTGAAGCGCCATGAAATCCATAACCCAGCGATTTGGGCGAAAGCAGCGAAGCTATGGGAAACAGAAGGCATTATGGGGCATTGCTTATGTGATGCCTTGGCTGCTCGGTTTTATCTTTTTCTTCCTGATCCCTTTGCTGACTTCCCTGATTTACAGTTTTAGCACCGTAACGGCAAATTCCGAAGGAATCGGCATTACGTTTATGGGGATGAAAAATTACGTGACTGCCTTTACGGTCAACACCAGCTTTAACCGAATGCTGACCGAGGCGATCGTGAATATGGCGGTGAACGTGCCCCTGATCGTTATCTTCAGTCTGTTTCTGGCCGTCGTCCTGAATCAGAAGTTCCTTGGCCGTTCCTTTGCCCGATCGATATTCTTCCTGCCCGTCATTCTTGCTTCCGGGGTCATTCTGACCCTGGAAAGCAGCAGTCTCGTTCAGGCGATCAATGATCAGAATGCCGGTTCCGGGGGGCTGATTAACGCATTGGGAAGTTTTGAACTCGAGCGATTAATGCTTCAGGCCGGCGTAAGCGAGACGATCGTAAACTATTTAACGGGAGCCGTGGATCGTATTTATGAGATCGTAAGCCAATCCGGCGTACAGATCCTTATTTTCCTGGCAGGCATACAGACGATATCCCCCCAGCTGTACGAAGCGTCCAAGATGGAAGGAGCTACGGGTTATGAAGCCTTCTGGAAAATCACGTTTCCGATGGTCAGCCCGCTGATTCTGGTCAACATGATATATACGATTATCGACTCGTTCTCCCGAAATGAGCTGACAGACTTAATCAAGACCACGGGCTTCGTCCAATTCGATTTCGGCCTTAGCTCAGCAATGGCCTGGATTTACTTCCTGGCTATCTCCATCATCCTGTTGATCAGCACGTACTTTGTATCCAGGAAGGTCTTTTACCATGAATAGAAGAAGGTGAATGCAATGTCGGTTTCTCGGTGGCTATCGCTCGAAAGCTGGAAACGATGGCTCTGGTCTTTCATACGTTTAACATTGATCGCTGGCCTGTCCTTTGTCATTCTGTATCCGATTCTGCAAAAAATCTCGACGGCCATCAAAGACAAGGCCGATCTTTATTCACCGGTCGTCGTATGGATTCCGGAAAATTTCACAATGAGCAATTTCCTTGATGCGATCCGCATCATGGATTACTGGGAAACGCTGTTCAACACGTTTGCGCTGTCGGCGACGACGACGGTCTTGACGGCCGCTTCTTGCGCGCTGGCGGGTTACGGCTTTGCCCGTTTGAAGTTCAAAGGCAGCCAGCTTTTGTTCGCCTGTGTCGTCCTGACGATTCTCGTGCCTCCTACCACGATTCTCATCCCGATTTATTTGAATCTGAAGGATTTTACGCTGATGGGCCTGATTCCGCTCCTCACCGGCAAGTCCGTCAATCTATTGAACAGCTATTGGCCGTTCATTCTGACTTCGCTGACCGCCAATTCGCTTAAAGCCGGTTTGTACATTTTTATTTTCCGGCAATTCTTCCGCGGCATTCCGAAGGAAGTGGAGGAGGCGGCTTATATTGACGGCGCGGGCGTCGGAACCACCTTTACCCGCATCATGATGCCGAACGCGATTCCTGCCATCATTACCACGACGTTGTTCTCCTTCGTCTGGCAGTGGAACGACAGCTTCTACACGACGACGTATCTGACTTCAAGCAAAGTCATGTCCACCCAGCTGTCATCGCTGCCGTACAACCTGTCCATTATGCTGGGCGGCGATCCGTCGAAGGCGGACCCATTTTATTTGAGCATGGTGCAGGATACCGGCATTTTGCTGGCGATCCTTCCCTTGATCGTCATCTATTTGTTCGTTCAGCGATATTTCGTGGAAAGCATCGAGCGTACGGGTATCGTAGGTTAACATTTCAAGTTGAAGACCGCCACCCCGAATCTAGGGGTTGGCGGTTTTTGTTTGCATACGAGCAACACGTAAACAACGGGATAGGAAGTAAAAAAATGTTTATTGTGGGCCGGGGCCTTTAAAGTATAATAATACAATTAATCGATAGGAAAGGGTGTTTTCTGTTGCTGATCATCGTAAAGAACTTCTCCAAAGTCATGCTAAGCGCTTTACTGTTTGGTTCAACACTGGCGTCATGTCACCAAAGCAGCGGTATCGACCACAATCGAGGGCCGGAAACACGCGGGGAGGGCGTATACAGCGATAAGTCATTACGCGCTTATCATCCGCCGATCGAAGTCACGTTTGTGAGAGAAATCGGCGACGGCTTGGAAGATATTCTGAAGGCATTGCCTGATGAAACGCTGGAGGACAATCGCTGGAGTCAGTTGTACGAACAAGTTCTGGGCATTCAAATCAAATACAAATGGGCTGTGAGAAGCGAACAATACCACAAAAAGCTGGATATTATGCTGGCTTCAGGGGACATTCCGGATATCGTCAAGGTCAATGCCCAGCAGCTCAGGCAGCTGAGCCACGCCGGACTGATTCAGGATCTGACGCAGGTTTACAAGGAATATGCTTCACCGTTGACACAGCAAGTTCACCGCCAAGAAGGGAGCGGTACCTTGGAATCCGGCATGATCGACGGCAAGCTGATGGGCATCCCGGAGACCGATTCCTCCATTGAAAAGGCGATGTTTCTGTGGATTCGAACGGATTGGCTGGACCGATTGGAGCTGTTGCCACCGAAAACGATGAATGACGTCCTGGCAATTTCGAAAGCGTTTACAGAAGGGGACCCCGACGGAAATGGCCTACAAGACACCTATGGAATAGCGGCTACCCAATATTTGTGGGACCCCGTCATGGGCTTAACCGGATTCATGGCCGGTTATGGAGCTTACCCGAACATATGGCTTGAAGACGAGAGCGGAAAGCTCGTATATGGAGGCATTCAGCCTGAAGTGAAACAGGCGCTCAAGGTGCTTCAGGATATGTATCGCCATCATGAAATCGACAGTGAATTCATTTTTAAAAACGGAAGCAAAGCCAAACAGCTTGTTGCCGATGGGAAGATCGGCATGGTCTATGGCGAGCAATGGGGAGCATTCTTGCTTCAGTCCAGCCGAGGCGGCGATCCGGATGCTGAGTGGCAAGCTTTTCCCATTGTTACTGACTCGGGCATAGCGCCAAAGGTTCCGCTTAAATTTACCACAAGTTCTTTTTACGCCGTAAGAAAGGATTTTGCTTACCCGGAAGCGATTCTCAAAATGTTCAATCTGCATCTTGAAAAAAACTGGGGCAAAACGGCAGAGTACGAGACTTACTACAACAATGTCATGCCCGTGTGGGGACTGTCTCCCGTGACTCCTTTCCCGGCGGATAAAAACCTCAAGGCGTACCGGCAAATCACCGAAGCGCGTCGTCAGGGCACGACGTCTCAGTTACAGGGCGAGCCCGGATTCATACAAGGGCGAATCGATCGATATTTGGATAAGAAAGAAGACGGCGAATCCGGCTGGGGTTGGGAGAAGATCTACGGGCCTTCCGGTGCGATGAGTATTCTCGACCAATACGAGGATAACCATCAGTTGTTGTTCGATGCTTTTGCTGGCGCGCCGACTGAAACGATGATTGAAAAACAAACGATTCTGGACAATCTTCAGCATGATTATTTTGCCAACATCATACTCGGCGAATCCATAGAACAATTCGACCGGTTCGTGGGGGAATGGTATCGGCTTGGCGGTGCTGACATTACGGCTGAAGTGAATCAGTGGCATGAGGACAAAAAAAGCCGTCCATAAAAATGTGCCGCACCCGCACGGTTGGCTTTAAAGGCCGGCAGGCGGCCGATTTACACGCATTTTCACACACATCGGAGGAGTTTAATTGCTTAAGTTACCCGTGAATTCCATTCGTAATACCATTTTTATTCGACTGGTCGCTACCTATCTCTTCGTCATTCTTCCGCTTATCATTCTCGGTGTTTATCTGTATAACTGGAGTTACCAATACGCTAGCCAGGAAGTATCCAAAAATTCGCAGGCGCAGCTTTCGGCTTACCTGGACGGGTTGAACCGGGAAATCGAATGGCTGGAAATCCAGCAATACGATATTTTGCAGGATGAGGAACTGAACAAAATGGTGCTGACATGGGATATGATGAGCACGGTCGAAAGAAAAGCAAGCCTGCATTATTTGCTGCCGCGGCTGGTCTCCATCAAAAACAGCAGTGTCTACATAAAAGACGTATTCATTCATATCCGCAGCATGGATAAAACGATTTCGGCCATGACCGCGATGAATGCATTCGACTCGAGACGGTATAACCATGTCTTTGCAGGAGAGGCGAACGGCAATCAAAGACTCTTGCAGATCGACGATACTTTCCATCTTGTGGCGGCCAAATACGGAGCTCGAAAAGGGGAAGAGCCGCTTCTGATCGTTCAGATCGAACTGGATGCGAGCAAACTCAGGGAATCCCTGATGCAAATCAGCGTATATCCGGAAAGCGGGGCTTTTATCGTCTCCGAGCCGTCCGGCTTTGCCCTGGCCAGCCATGAGGAGGCGGATCGATTCATGAAAGAGGCCGTGCAGGCCATCCAACATGCGAATCGTCAAATTCTGAATATCGGCACAGGCAGGTATTTGATCGACAAGGCGTATTCCGACAAGCTGGACCTATCCGTGTTCACGTACTTGCCCACTGAGGCGGTGAAACGGCCGTTAAGTAAATTTTATGTCTGGGCATGGCTGTTTGCAGGCACGACCCTCTTGGCGATTGCCATCTATGCGGTTTCGACGTACAAATTGGTTCATAAACCGCTGCTTCTGCTAGTCCAGAGCTTCAGAAAAATGGAGGATGGCATGTTTAATATCCGGATCAAGCACGGACAAAGGGACGAGTTCGGCTATTTGTACGATCGATTTAATCAGATGCTCATCAAGCTGCAGCATCTGATTGACCAGGATTTCAGGCACAAGCTCATGATGCAAAGGGCAGAGCTGAAACAGCTCCAATCCCAGATCAATCCCCACTTTTTATATAATAGCTTCTTCATTCTGAGCTCCCTGGCCAAAACGGGGGATGTCACGCAAATCGAGTTGTTCACGAACATGCTGGGAGAATACTTTCGATTCATTACCCGCAATGATGCGGACAACGTTCCATTGCTGGAAGAAACGAGGCATTCCCGCATTTATACCGAGATTCAAAAGCTCAGATTTTCAAGGCGAATTCGCGTAGAATTCGGCGAGCTGCCGAAGGAAATGGAGGCGATCAAAGTACCGCGATTGATCATTCAGCCCATTATCGAAAATGCCTACGAGCACAGCCTCGAAAAGATGCAGGATGAAGGCTTGCTGCGTGTGTCGTTTCATCTGGATGACCAAGAAGCTTCCATCGTGATTGAAGAGAACGGGAACGGGCTGACGGATAACGATATTGAAATGCTAAATAAGCGGCTTGAACGCACAGCCGAATCCGCCGAATCCCCTGAAGTGACGGGGCTTATCAACATCCATCGGCGAATTGCCCTGACGTACGGGGAAAGCAGCGGATTGGTCCTTTCAAGGAGTCTATTGAATGGACTGCGAGTCCAAATTCGAATCAGGCTGACGGAGGGGAATGAACATGTATAGACTGCTGGTCGTCGACGATGAAGAGATTATTACGAACAGTTTGTACGAAGTATTTCATCAGTGGATGCCCGAGAAGCTTGACGTTTGCCGGGCATACTCCGGCAAGGAAGCGCTGAATTGGATGTCGCGAACAAGAATCGACATCGTCCTGACGGACATACGCATGCCGGGCATGAGCGGATTGGAATTGACGGAGAGCATCCGGGCTCTCTGGCCAAGGTGCAGAATTATCTTTCTGACCGGTTACAGCGATTTCGATTACGCCTATCAAGCGATTCAGATGCCCAATGTCCGCTATTTGTTGAAGACGGAAGGCTTCGATAAGGTCATGGAGGTCGTGAAGGAAGTCATTCATGAAATCGAGAGCGGCAATCGCATGAATGAATGGCTCATGCAGTCCCGCGTGCAGATCGAAGCGCTGGAATGGATGGAGCAGGGAGAATACTTCCGGCAATTCGTCGCGGACAGCAGCCTGCTTGGACAGGACAAGGAAGCCATGCTGAGCGATTTCCGGACCTTGAACATCGGATTGGATCCGAAACTCCCTGTGCTGCTGGCCCTTGGCCGCGTAGCATATTCAGCAGGCAAAGCGTATGCAGAAAAGAAAAACAGCCATCGCTCGGTAAGGCTGATTTGGAATTCTTTTATGGATGAGCATGTCCGAAGCATCGGAGTCCTGGACAAACATGGGGATTTATTATGGATGCTTCAGCCGCGGTCCGAGAATCCATCCGGTGATCGTCTTGTTCTTTATTTGGAAGGGACGCTTGAACTGATCCAGGAAGCCTGCCTGGATTCTCTGGGACTTGCCGTATCGTTCACCATAAGCGGCTTCCCCTGCCGGTGGGAGGATGTAACCCCTCAATATGAAAGGCTGCGGAGACTCCAGCAGTTAAAGATGGGCGACGGCATTCCGATGATCCTGAAGGATCAAGTCGACTCTTCCCAGGCGTCTCACTGCAAGGAAGGAGTGGAGACGAGCCATAAGGCAGGCGTCTTGGAAGCCCATTTGGAGGCCGGAAGGGAGAGCGAATTCATGAGTGAATTGGAGCAATTGTCGGAATTCGTGCTGAACGGAGACGATCATCATCAGCATGCTGCACAAGCCTATTATTCTATCGCTGTCGTGCTGTATGCGAAGCTGACCCGGCTTGGGCTTCAAGACCCCACCGGTGAACGGGGGAAGCTGCTGGACTTGGAAGGTCATGATTCCATGAAGGAAGCTTTTCGTTATTTGAGGCGAACGGCCGAAGATATATTCGATTTCAAGCGCATGGATGAACGAGGCAAAACGGCGCATGTCATTGATCGGGTATGCCAGTATATCGAGGAGCATCTGGATAAGGACATCACCCTTGTGCATCTAGCCGAACGCTATTTTTTTAATCCCTCCTATCTCTCGCGTTTGTTCAAGCAGGAACGGGGAATCAATCTTTCGGAATATATCGAAAAGTGCCGAATACGGAGAGCAAAGGAGCTGCTTAAGGAAGGGGATTTGAAGGTAAGGGACGTGGCGCCTCTAGTCGGATACGATGCCGCCCATTCCTTCACCCGCTTCTTCAAAAAGGCGACGGGTTTAACGCCGCAGGAGTACAGGGACCATCTTGTAAAATAAGCAGGCGACCTATCATTTGCCCGGTGTTTTCAGATGGAATGTCCGGTTGTTGTCTTGCTTACCAAAAGGTACACTTTTTACGAACAATTCCGTTCATGTCGACCCGCATTGGGACTGACCAGATCGGAATGACAGGTCACCAAGTAACGATGAAGGAGGGCGTGTTCAGGGATGAAGCCCGGAAAGCCGTTACTGGTCATATCTACCGTATTTGCTTTCGTTTGCATAATCGTTGTTTTTGCAAACCTAGCGAGTCGTGGCCAAGACGATCCAAAAATGTTTAACCAGGAGCTGAGTGACAAGATGAGTGATGAAATGAAAGCCGGCAAAACAGGAATTGAAATGAGGGACCAGGTAAGCAGCGGCAATGTTGCGAGCCGGGATGCGGACAGTACCCGCGGGGAGGCTGCGGCCGCAATCGGTAAGATTCCGCCGAACGGGAATCCGGTCGTCTCCCATAAATTCGGCGCGGATCCCTATGCGCTGGCAGTTGACGGACGTGTTTATTTATATAACACGTACGACGCATTGGAGTATGACGGTGACGGGGATGTCAAGGACAACAGCTACAGCACGATCAACAAGCTGTCCGTCATCTCTTCCTCGGACCTGGTCAACTGGACCGATCACGGAGCAATCCAGGTCGCAGGACCGACCGGCGCTGCCACATGGGCAACGCAATCGTGGGCGCCAGCAGCCGCGCACAAGGTGATTGACGGCGAGAACCGCTTCTTCTTGTATTTTGCCAACAATGCCAGCGGCATCGGAGTGCTGACGAGCGACAGCCCTGTTGGCCCGTGGACGGATCCGATCGGAAAGCCGCTGATCACAAGAAACACGCCGGGCGTGGAAGGTGTCACGTGGCTGTTTGATCCCGCCGTGCTCGTTGACGACGACGGGAAAGCTTATATCTACTTTGGCGGCGGCATTCCGGAAGGCGAAGCCGAAATGCCGAATACGGCTCGCGTCATGCAGCTTGGCGACGATATGATCAGCGTGCTTGGCGAAGCCGTCACGATTCCGGCTCCTTATATGTTCGAGGATTCAGGGATTAACAAATTTGACGGAAAGTATTACTATACGTACTGCTCCAATTTCTCGGAAGGAACGCGGCCGGAGAACAGTCCGCCTCCTGGCGAAATCGCCTATATGGTCAGTGAGCATCCGATGGGCCCATGGACGTATCAAGGGACCATTTTGAAAAATCCCGGGCATTTCTTCGGGGTCGGAGGGAATAATCATCACGCCATCTTTCAGTTCCAACAGAACTGGTATATTGCCTATCACGCCCAAACGTTGTCAAAATCCATGGGAGTTCCGAAAGGCTATCGCTCAACCCATCTGAACCGCGTTTATTTCGAGACGGACGGTAGCATCCGGGAGATAGACGCTGACATGGAAGGCGTGAAGGGGGTCCAGCCGCACAATCCCTTCCAGCGAACGGAGGCAGTAACGATGGCATGGAATGCCGGAATTCAAGTCAATCCGTCTACTGCTGCTGAAGACTCGCAGGACAGCCCGATATTGACGGTCACGGACATCCACGACCGGGATTGGATCGCAGTGGCCAATGTTGATTTCGGAAAAGGAGCATCCGCGTTCACGGCTTGGGTCTCGGGAGTGGAAGGAGGAGGAAGCCTGGAGCTTCGGCTGGATCATCCGGAAGGAGAACGGATCGGCACAGTGAACGTACCGCCAGCATCCGGTGTGAAGCAGCGTCAGGAAATATCCATTGAAGTTTCAGGCGCATCCGGCATCCATCATCTTTACTTCGTATTTACCGGAAAGCAGGATCAGAAGTTATTTGATTTTGAAGCATGGCAATTCGAGTTGTGACGGCATATATACAGCCCGTCCATTCATAATGTGACGATGGCAAGCTAAAAAGGCGCTCGCGTATCAAGCAGCGCCTTTTTAGGTGCATCAGGTAAAAATGTACGTACAAGTTAGTGCTGGCCAGAGGCAACGGGAACCGTACGGGATCCATGCAATTTTCTATACATGTTAGCGCTTACGCCAGCATAAGTCTTGAATTTTTTATAGAACCAGTCCATATCGTTGTAACCCACCGCGTCAGCGATTTCGTATATCTTCATGTCGGTATGCGTCAGCAAGAATTTCGCTTTCTCCATTCGCTGCTGCAGCAGATATTCGTTAAACGTCATTTTCTCGTGGAACTTGAACTTCTGCACCAAGTAGGAATAGTTGAAATGCATCCGCTCGGCAATTTCTTTTAAGGTGATGTTTTGGTACATCGAATCCTTCAAGTATTCCTTGACCTCTTGAATGACCTGATCCTCCTTTTCCGCATGGACATGGGACAATCTATTATCTGGATGCCCGTCACCGGAATGGGTTGCCGGCGAGATCATCCGCAAGCAAGTGTTGAGCTCTTCGACCGTGAACGGTGCAGGCAGATAATCATGAACTTGCAGCTGCAAGGCTTTCCGGGTCCAATAAAAATCCGTGCTGCCTCCGGTAACAATGATGGGAACCTGGCTTACGGACCGGATGTTTGCGCATAACTCCATACCTTCGGAATCTGAACCGAGCGCATGGATAATCACCAAGGTGTATGGCTCCAAAGCAATGAATTGCATGGCGGACGAGGAGGACCTGACGCAGCGGAGCCGCGAGCATCTCAACTCATTCCAATCCGGCCGGATTCCCGGTGTTGCTTCATCATGGGATTCCAGATCAACAAACAGAACATCGTGCACAAAAGCTTCCCCCCAACTTCGTTGTAATAACGCTTTCATACGGTTTGATAACATTATGGGGAACGGAAACCCGAATCACAATGTGCCGATTTTTATATTTCTAACCGATATTTACTTCTTACAGAAATATAAGGGGCCTGTGTACGCGGAAGAAACATTGGCAACCCGAGATTGGACGGGTGAACGATCCCAAATTTGGCAGGTTGTTTCAATAAAATGTAAGCGCTAATATGGAGTTATGATTTATTCGGGCCGGGTCCCATAGCGGGATCCCTATCACTTGCTCGAAGTGGAAAGGAGGTCATGCATTGCTTCGAATGCCTAAACGCGGCCGATGGGCGGCAACGGCAGTGGCAGCTGTGGTAGCAGCGTCCGTCGTCGTCCTGTTAATCCTGCCCCAAATGGGCAGCCGTGACGAGCCCCCCGCCGAAAGTCAGCCCCCAGGAAAACCGGGGGAAGGAGCAGCGGAGCTAACAGGGGATTCCGATGCGTCGAACGGAAAACCGAATGCCGAACCCCCTGCCGGCACTAATCAAACTGCGTCAACTGAGTCGAAGACACAACAGTCCTTAGCGCAAGATATTCCCTCGCTGCATGAACTCTTTGAGGAGGATTTTCCGATCGGCGCCGCAATCGAACCGAACCAGACGAGCGGTCCTTCATCGGAATTGCTGAAGAAGCATGTCCGCTGGCTGGTGGCGGAGAACGTCATGAAGCCGGATGCGATCAAGCCGTCGGAAGGCCAATTTATATGGACAAATGCCGACCGGATCGTGGAATTTGCCAAGGAGAACAACATGCAGGTCCGTTTCCATACGCTGGTCTGGCATACCCAAGTCGGGGCATGGTTTTTCCAAGATGCGGAAGGCAAGCCGATGGTGGATGAGACAGATCCCAAGCGACAGGAAGCGAACAAAAAATTGCTGCTTGAACGCCTGGATACCCACGTAAGGACGATCGTCGGCCGATATAAGGACGACATTACGTCTTGGGACGTAGTGAATGAAGTCATTGAACCGGGGGATCCGGACGGAATGCGCGCGAGCGAATGGTATAAAATAGCCGGTACCGATTACATCGCAACGGCATTTCGAGCTGCTCGGGAAGCCGGAGGACCCGAAGCAAAGCTATATATTAACGATTACGGCACGGATAACCCTGTGAAAAGGGACCTTTTGTTTCAGCTGGTGAAAGATTTGCTGGAGCAAGGTGTTCCGATCGACGGGGTTGGACATCAGACGCATATTGACATTTATGGTCCATCGGTGGATTCCATCATCGCCTCGATGCGAAAATTCGCGGAGCTGGGCCTCGACAATCTCGTCACCGAGCTCGATATGAGCATTTATGCGTGGAATGACCGCAGTGATTACGGCCAAGATCTCCCGCAAGAAATCCTGAACCTGCAAGCCGATCGGTATGGCGAGCTATTCAAAGCATTCCGTCAAAACAAGGACATCCTTAGCGGCGTCGTTTTTTGGGGCATCGCCGACGACCATACCTGGCTTCATGGTTTTCCGGTCGCACGTACCAATGCGCCTTTGCTGTTCGACCGACAGCATCAGCCCAAACCGGCGTTTTGGGCCGTTGTTAAGGCGGCTAGGACGGAGTGATAAACGGACGTCTCCGTATAGCCGGGCTAACATTTATGGATTTAATGCCCACAGCTTTAAGTCGCTTACGAAATAACGTTGATAAGGAGAGACCGAGTGGTGAGAAGAAGCATGGAAAGGCTGCCCAAGCTCCATGAAGCTTACGGCAATAGTTTCAAGATCGGCGCTGCCGTGAATCCAATTACGATGGTGACCCAAAAGGAATTGTTGTCACACCACTTCAACAGCGTTACGGCAGAAAATGAAATGAAATTCGAGCGATTGCACCCATCGGAAGAGGTGTATACATTCGAGCAAGCCGACCAGATCGTATCGTTTGCCAAATCGAACGGAATGTCGGTGAGAGGACATACCCTTGTATGGCATAATCAGACGCCGGAATGGGTGTTTCAAGACAGTTCCGGTGGGACAGCCGGCCGCGAACTGCTGCTCGCTCGGATGAAATCGCACATCGATGAGGTCGTTGGCCGTTATCGCGGAGATATCTATGCTTGGGATGTCGTAAACGAAGCCATTGCCGACAGTGGAAGCGATCTGCTTCGTTCCTCCCCGTGGCTTGCGTCGATCGGGGAGGATTTTATCGCCAAGGCATTCGAATACGCGCACGAGGCTGATCCGCAAGCGCTGCTGTTTTATAACGATTACAACGAATCCGTGCCCGAGAAGCGGGAGAAGATTTACACGCTCCTTAAATCGTTAAAGGAGCAGGATGTGCCGATTCACGGCGTCGGGCTTCAGGCCCACTGGAATTTGGAGTTTCCAGCGCTTGACGATATCCGCAGGGCAATCGAAAGATATGCAAGCCTTGGGATGATGCTGCATATCACGGAGCTTGACGTATCCGTATTCGCGCATGAGGATAAGCGGACCGATCTGGCGGCGCCGACCGAAGAAATGCTTGAGCGCCAGGCGGAGCGTTACGGTCAATTGTTCCGTCTGCTTAAAGAGTACAGCGGCAGCGTCACTTCCGTGACCTTCTGGGGAGCGGCGGACGATTATACCTGGCTGGATCATTTTCCGGTAAGGGGCCGCAAAAATTGGCCGTTCGTCTTCGACGAGAACCATCTTCCGAAGGAATCCTATTGGAACCTGTTGAAGGAAGCCAATCCCGAAAGAACATTCCAAGAGATACGTTCGTAAGTCGTATTTCGGCTGTCGCCATAGGTTGAAAGGGGAATCCATCAGATGAACAAGACGCAGGTCACGAATCCGATCATTTGGGCGGACGTGCCGGATGTGGATGCCATCCGTGTAGGGAACGCCTATTATATGGTCAGTACGAGCATGCATTCGATGCCGGGCTGCCCGATCATGAGGTCCGAGGATCTGATGCATTGGGAAGTCGTTAGTTACGTATACGATACGTTCGAAGACAACGAGGCCCATCGTTTGGAAGGCGGCAAGAATATCTACGGGCAAGGCTCTTGGGCGGCAAGCCTGCGCCATCACCGGGGGACATTCTATGTTTGCTTCTCCAGCAACGATACCAGGAAATTTTACGTGTACCGCACAGATAATATCGTTCAGGGGCCGTGGCAGCGTTCCGTCATCGATGGACTACGGCATGATCCGGGCCTGCTTTTTGATGATGACCGGGTGTTCGTGATCTACGGCAACGGGGATATTTACATTACCGAGCTGACTGCCGATGCAGCGGCCCTTAAGTCGGACGGAATTCATCAGCGGCTCTTTGAAACGGAAACGGAGGGCATCGGATTGCGCTGCGAAGGCTGCCATGCCTATCGAATCAACGGTTACTATTATTTACTGTTCATTGAATGGCCGAAGGCAGGTTTCGGCAACGGCCGGCGCAGACAAATCTGTTACCGGTCACGGGAACTACTCGGCCCTTATGAACGAAGAATCGTATTGGATGATGATCTCGGCTACCATAACAAGGGAATCGCCCAAGGCGGGATGTTCGATACGCCGGATGGCAAGTGGTACGCGATGCTGTTCCAGGATCATGATGCCGTCGGGAGAATCCCTTGCCTGGTCCCGGTAGCCTGGGAGGAGGATTGGCCCGTGTTCGGCATCGAAGGCAAGGTGCCGGAACGGTTTGAGGTCGACTTGCCGCAAGCCGTTGTGAAGCCGCTCGTGATCAGCGATGAATTCGAATACGAATCGAATAAGCTGGCTCTGAATTGGCAATGGAACCACAACCCGGATCATCGGTTATGGTCCGTGACCGAACGTCCCGGTTTCCTAAGGCTGACAACAGGAAGCCTGGCACCGGCTGGCGTGCTGCAGGCCCGGAATACGCTGACGCAGCGCACGGAAGGGCCGGCATGCACGGGGACTGTCTTATTGGACACGGAGCATATGAAGCCCGGCGATCATGCAGGGCTTGTTGCCCTGCAAAGCCATTTCGGCACCGTCGGCGTCAAGGTCGCGGAGAACGGCCACAAGTTCATAGCGATGAGCGTGAACGATGGGAGCGGCAGGGAGAAGGAGCTGGAAACGGTTCGGTATCGCGGCAGTGAAGTGCATTTGAGAATTGATTTTGATTTTGAGAACAGCAAAGATGTGGCCTCCTTTCATTATTCTGTCGATGGGGCCGAATGGATGCAGATCGGCGGTGAGCTGAACATGCGGTATACCTTGGATCACTTTATGGGTTATCGCATCGGGCTTTATTATTATGCGACCAGGCAAACCGGCGGCCATGCCGACTTCGATTATTTTCGTTACGAAAAAGCCGAGCGTTAGAGCGCGTAACCGAAGTGGAGAGGAGTTGATCGATGTATGAAAAGAACAGGATTGACGCTCAAGCTGTTATTGGCCGCGCTGCTCCTGCTGCCAGCTACGCTGGGCATCCATAATGGCGCAGCCGACGCATGGTCGGGCATGCCGATGTCCAAGCTTCGCGTCAGCGGCAACCAGCTGGTAAACAGCGAGGGGCAGCCCGTTGTCCTCAGCGGGTGGCACCAGCCCGGGGGCTCGTACTGGACGTATCAGGGAAGCGATTACTACCTGAACCGTAGCGGAGGGAATCGCCATGCTGCCATTTTGGCGTATTTAAAGGATATTACCGACACATTTTCCGATACCTCTCCGAAGTACGGCAACAGTCACGGCTGGTATATGAACCAGGTCAGGCTCTTTATCGACCGTGAAGACATGGGCGACGTGGCGGCCGGAACGTATAATTTTGCCGGTCTCCAGTCCTTTACGCAGAACGTCGTGGTGCCTTATATCCAGTATGCAAAGACCAAGGGAATCTACGTTACGCTAGGCCTCGACTTCACGCTCCAGGATAATCAGGCAACGACGCAAGCCAATCTCGAGAAATTTAATCAAATCTGGGGATATCTTGCGGCACAGCCTGCGATCAAAAGCGCGGACAACGTCATGTTCGAGATCATCAATGAACCGGTGCTGTCTTATGCGAACGGTCGCTGGGGAGGACATCCGTCCGACCCCGAATTTCCGGCGTTTTGGGACTCGCTGCGCAATTTTCAAAATTCCATCATTTCCACGATCCGCAGTCAAGGGGCAGATAACGTGATATGGGCCGCCGGCCTTGGATGGGATCAATATTATCAGTTATGCGCCACGCGTCCGCTAACCGATCCGCTGAACAACATCGGATATGCCGTGCATTGGTACCCGGGCTACGGAGCAAAGGATAACGGCTCGATACTCCAGCAGCAATGGGATACCAACATTAAGCCCTGCGCGGACAACTATCCGATCAATATTACGGAAACGACCTGGTTCAAACGGCTGCCGGGAGACTCGGAGTACTGGGAGCTGTTCAACGGCTCGAATGAAGGCTTCGGCAAAAACACCAAGGCCATATTTACGGCAGCCGGGAACGTCAGCATCGCGGTCCACATGAACGGTTTTCTTCTGCAGCCGGGGGCAAGAAGCACGTTTGCCGATCCGACGGCAGGGCTGCTCTTCGACGGCGATCCGGCACGGGACGGCATGGCCCGCTTCATCTTCGAATGGTATTACGAACGTGCGCAGCTTCATCCATGGAACGGCATATGGAACGGTATTTTATCGGGAGAAACCTATAAAATCGTGAACCGTGCCTCAGGGAAGGTGATCGACGTCCCGGGCGGACAAAACAGCAATTCGCTGCAGCTGCAGCAATGGTCGGACAATAACGCCACGGCCCAGCGATGGGTTGCGGACGATATGGGAGCATACAACAATGTATACCGGCTTCGCAGCGTCAGTTCGAGCGACGGCAAGGTGATGGATGTTAGAAACGGTTCCACAAACAACGGGGAAGCAATACAGCTCATGCAGGATTATGGGAATCAAGCACAGCGATTCCGTCTGATCAAGCTAAGCAACGGATACTGGAGCATCCTTAACGCGAACAGCAATAAAGCCGTCGAAGTGGCGGATGGTTCGTCCGCGGACGGAGCGAAGCTCCAGCAGAATCCTTATCGAGGGGACTTGCATCAGCAATGGCAGTTGATCAACGTAAATTGACGCTGCCGTACAGGTGGAGAGCGGCAAGGTGAGGAGGATGAAGAACGATGGCAGGCCATTTCACGCCAGCGGGAAATGAAACGGAAGGTCCAGTGGCACCGCAGGATCCTGCAGTCAAACGCCGCGGACTGTACATCCTGTATGAGGCGATCATCGAAGCGACGACTCGTCCCGATGGGAAGTACACGCAAGAGATATACCTGGACGGGAGTCAGCTCGTCGATAAAGCCCGATTTACCGGGGGTGTGACGGATGAAGCCATTCTTGAGCTGCTAAAGAGCAGCAGGGGTCTTCGCCGGCTGGTGGACAGTATCGGAATATCCGTTCATGCGCATGAACGGGACGTATCGAGCGTTCTGTTCACATTTTGGAATTGCGGAAATGCGAATCCATACGAAACGGGATCCCGGCAGAGTATAACCTGTCCAGCGAACGGCAAGGAAACGCTCATGGTTCTGGATAACGACGAAGATCGATATCCGGATGACGATGTTCCAGGCAAATTCGTCTTCGAGTTTGAACGAGAGGGCGTGTTGGCAACGGTCAGCATCGTATTCTATCTTCGTGACGGTTACCAAATCCCCGAGGCTGCAGTCGACCCCCCGGTCGATGTGGAATCACAAGCATATCAAGACATGATTAAGAAATCGCTCATAAGCCCGGGTCATAACAAACGATTAAAGGCGGCAATCGAAAAAGCGAAGCGGGGCGAGCCCGTAACCATCGCCTACATCGGCGGTTCCATTACCCAAGGGGCCGGCGCTGTCCCCCTCCATTCCCAATGCTACGCATACCAATCCTATGACCTGTTCAAGCGAAGGTTTGCACCCGCCGGCGACAGCCCGATTCGTCTTGTCAAAGCTGGCGTAGGCGGTACGCCGTCTGAGCTCGGCATCGTCCGCTATGATCGGGATGTGCTTCGAGAAGGGGAGGTACGGCCGGATATCGTGATCGTTGAGTTTGCCGTCAACGACGCAGGCGACGAAACGAAAGGAAATTGTTACGAGAGCCTGGTACTCAAGGCTCTTTGCGCCGATCACAAACCCGCGGTGATTTTGCTGTTCAGCGTATTCGTGAACGACTGGAATCTTCAAGACCGTCTGGCCCCGGTCGGTTGGCATTACAATCTTCCGATGGTCAGCGTGAAGGATGCGGTCACGGAGCAGTTCCGATGGACCAAGGAGCAAGGGAACGTGATTACGAAAAGACAGTTTTTCTACGACATTTATCATCCAACCAATGCTGGCCATCGGGTGATGGCCGATTGTTTGGACTGGTTATTCGAAGTAACCGATCGTTCCTCCCTCGACGAGGAGGACCTGACGGATGAACAGCCTCCGCTGATCGGAAATGACTTCGCTTTAACGAAGCTGCTCGATCGCAGGAATGGCGATCGCATCGCCCGCATTGATCCTGGCGGTTTTTCGGACACCGACTCGGATCTGCAAATGGCGGAGCTGGACGATCATGCATACGGGACGCCGCAATTTCCGCACAACTGGATGCACACGGCCGATTCCGGCGAGCACAGCTTTAAGATGACTATCCGGAGCAAGCGTCTTATCCTTGTTTATAAAGATTCGGGAAGCCGGGCATTCGGGACCGCGAAGATATGGGTAGACGGGAAGCTGAAGAAGACCGCCGATCCGCATGAAGTCAATTGGACGCATTGCAGCGCCGTGATTTTGTACAATGAGTCGAAGTCAGGAGAACATGAAGTAGAGATCCAGATGGCGGAAGGCCACGAGGATAAGCGATTTACGATCCTGGGCTTCGGTTACGTCCCATAGAATTGCATTAGATAGCTTCACGCTCCATGGGTAAGCTTGATTGGACATCAAGCGGTGCTCAATCAAAAAGATGAAGGGGAGAGGAAGATGAAGGAGACGGCACCGGCTGGATACGACGTTCCGCGGGAGATCGCCAGGGGGAAAATCGAAACGGTGGAATATGCATCCGAAACGGTAGGCAATGATCGAAAGGCGATGATTTACACGCCTCCGGGATATGCGGAAGACAACGTGTACAACGTTCTTTATTTGCTGCATGGCATCGGAGGTGATGAATCGGAATGGCACCGTCATGGCGATCCGCAGACGATTCTAGATAATCTATATGCGGACGGGAAACTCGCGCCCATGTTCGTCGTGTTTCCAAATGGCCGTGCGATGCCGAATGATCGGGCGGAAGGGGACCTGTTTGCTCCGGACAAAATAAAAGCGTTCGAGACGTTCGAAATCGATCTGCTAAGCGATCTGATTCCCTTTATCGAGTCGCGATACTCGGTATCGACAGGCCGGGAAAACCGTGCGATTGCGGGGCTGTCCATGGGCGGGGGGCAATCCCTGAATATCGGCTTGAAGCATCTTGACCGCTTCGCATGGATTGGCGCTTTTTCCCCGGCTCCGAATACGAAATCTCCGGAGCAGCTCGTCCCGAATCCGGAAGAAACGTCGGCACGGCTCAAATTGCTGTGGCTGTCATGCGGCGACGAGGACAATCTGAAGCAGATAAGCGACCGGACGCACGCGTATTTGTCGGAGCATCGGGTTCCTCACGTTTGGTATGAGGAAAGCGGTGGACACGATTGGCCCGTATGGAAGAACGATTTGTATCATTTTTCCCAGCTCATTTTTAAAGATAACTGATGTTGAAGGAAGCCTTGCGCCATTTTGGCCGGGCTTTTTACTTTCAGCCAAAAACGAAAGGGTAAAATCATGACGTTATTGCCGAAGGACATTGTGTCCATTTTGGACCAAAACGGTATAAAAGCTGCTGATCTCCTGCACGGGATGGAGTGTGACCGGCTGCCGGACGGCGGTTTTTCAGAAAGCTATCTCGTATTGTCCCGAAAACACCTCCACATCTTTTGCGGCAGCGGGGTTACGAAGGAGAAGACGTTTTCGGGTTATGCAGCCGGCCGGCGCAAAGCTGCCGGCAAGCCGGAGCAAGAGGGTTCCGCCGATTGGGCTTGGGAACGCATTCCCCTCGAACGACTCGAAGCCTTGACCATCGTTAATCTGGTCGCTTCCGGCATGGTCGTTGCCAAGGAGAAGGAGGAGCGAGTGATCGGTGCATTCACAAACGGTCATATGAATCAGGCCGTCCGGTTTGCGCAAGCCTTCGATAAATTGAAGAACAACGAGCCGTTTGAAGCCTTCGAAATTGACGGAAAATCGGACGGGGCCTCATGCCCGACATGCGGATTGATGTACCCCGAAGAAGGCAGGCCATTCTGTCCGAAATGCATGAAGAGGCATGCGGTATTCGCACGTTTGCTGTCATTTGCAGGTAAGTATAGGCTGTCCATCTTTTTTATCGTGTTGTTTATGCTGCTGAACTCGGCGACCGGTCTCGTCATTCCTTATTTCCAGGGCACCGTGCTGTTTGACCAGGCGCTTGCCGGAAATGGCGCTTTTGCGGGGCGGATCGGTCTGGTCATCGTGATCATTCTCGCATTCCGAACGCTGTCGCTGTTGTTCGGCATCTTGTTTGGCACCATCATCGCAAAGCTGGCGGCAAAGGTTGCCTTCGATTTGAAAGCGGCGGTATTTACCTCGTTACAGCGGTTGTCGCTCGATTTTTTTATGCGAAGGCAGACCGGCCATCTTATGACTCGCGTGAACAACGATGCACAGGAATTGCAATATTTTTTCGTCGACGGGCTCTCCTACTTCATCGTGAATGCGATGAATATAATCGGCATCATTGCCGTGCTCCTGTGGATGGATTGGCGGCTTACGCTGATCTGCCTGCTGCCGATGCCGCTGGTCTTCTGGCTTGTCCGGACTGCGTTCCCGAAGCTGTGGCGCTTGTCATGGCGGAGGCACCGCAAGGTAAGCGCTCTGAATTCGATCATCAGCGATTCGGTTCGCGGCTCGCGGGTCGTCAAGGCATTCGGTAAAGAACAGGTAGAGATCGGCCGCTTTCAGCAGGCAAACGATGCATTCTCCGGAGCCGAGCAGCGCTTTAATAAATGGAGCGGAACCGTGTTTCCGATTCTCAATTTTCTAACGCAGGCGGGCGGAATATTGATCTGGGCGTTCGGCGGTTGGTACGTGATGCAAGGCCGGATGTCTTTTGGCTCAGTGCTTACGTTCGTCAACTATATGATGATGCTGTACGGGCCGATTCAGTTCATGAATAATATTATCGGCTGGTGGTCCAATTGCATGGCGGCTGCGCAGCGTATCTTTGAGATCCAGGACGCCGTACCTAGCGTAGCAGAGCGTCCCGGAGCCGTTTCATTAGTGACAATGAAAGGCGACATCGAGATCGACAACGTTTCGTTCGGCTATGAGCCGAACAAACCGATTTTGAAGCAGGTGTCCCTGCGCGCGAGACCCGGGCAAATGATCGGCGTCGTCGGCCATTCAGGGGCTGGGAAGTCGACGCTGGTCAATCTCGTGTCACGATTGTACGACGTAACCGCGGGAGAGATCCGGATCGACGGCGTCAATGTCAAGGAGCTTTCGGTTGCTTCACTGCGTCGTCATATCGGCATCGTCTCTCAGGATATCTATGTATTTACTGGCACCATCGCAGAAAATATCGCGTACGCCGATCCCGATTGCCAGATGGAGGACATTCTGCATGCGGCCAAAATCGCGAACGCGCATGATTTCATCCAAAAGCTGCCGGACGGCTACGATACGGAGATCGGCTCGGGCGGCTACAGCTTGTCCGGCGGGGAGAAACAGCGGCTGTCGATCGCGCGGGCCGTGCTGCACAACCCGAAGGTGCTCATTCTCGACGAGGCAACCGCTTCGCTTGATACCGAGACGGAGCTGCAAATCCAGGAGGCGCTCGATTCGCTCGTCAAAGGACGGACGACGATCGCGATCGCCCACCGGCTGTCCACGCTAAGGCAAGCCGATTATCTGGTCGTGATGGACAAGGGCGCCGTCGTTGAAGCGGGCACGCATGACCAGCTGATGGCGAGAGAGGGCATCTATCGGGAGCTTGTTCGCAAACATGATGAAGCGCTTAAAATGAAAGGGGAAATCATCGCATGAGGATTGAAGAGCAACGGGGAATGGAGCTGGCGGATGCCGCGGGCATCCGATATTTGACACCGAGCAATTCGGAATTTGCGGAGACGACGGGCCATCTGCTGTCCGTCTGGACCAAAGGCGAGGTGCACTCGCCGGTTTACGTTCATTGTTCCTTCCCGCATACGAACCAGCGCTCTTTCTTGTCGATTCGAACGGCGGACAACAAGGAGATCGGTTTGATCCGCTATCTTGACGATTTTCCACAAAGCACGGCTTCTATCATTGAAAGGCAGCTGAAGATCCGTTATTTTACGCCGGAAATTACCAAGGTGATTGCCGTAAGCGAGGAGTTCGGCTATTCCTATTGGGAAGTTGAAACGACTGCCGGACGGTGCCGGTTCACGGTGCGGAACGGCAGCGGCAGCGTCAAGTTTGCAGCGGAGAACCGCCTGCTGATCATCGACGTCGACGGTAACCGGTTCGTCATCCCGCACGTGGATCAGCTTAGCGACAAGGAATACCGCATGATCGAAACGAGATTGTAGACGGCGGCAACGGAGGAATATCGATGAATTTAAACTTCACGCTTTCGGAGCAGAATTTCGCGGCAGCACGGCAAGTCATCGGAGAGGAGATCGACTATTGCGTCCCTGCCGACC
>NZ_JBNDYG010000056.1:0-35601 GCF_049893405.1 Paenibacillus sp. Dod16 | reverse complement strand
GCCAAATTACGGAGTATATTTCGTTTTACAACATGGAACGTTTCCAAAACAAACTGGGCGACCTCTCCCCGATTGAGTTTCGGGAAAAAGTCGCCGCTTAATAAAATCTCTTTTTTTAATGTCTACTTGACGGGGCTATGACCAATGCAGGATACTCTTTTTAATTTTCTCACGTCTAAACAAGCTTCATTCATTTCCGATACCGCGCTGCTAGGCTGTCCGCCGTTTTCTCTTTCGCGGGCGCAGAAGTATGGCTAACCAGTATAATAGGGGAATCGCTTCAATGGTCAGGAAAAAAGCAATCATAGGCACAGAGTCGTAATTCTCCTGAAACAGCGTAGGATTCCGCGAATATTGGTAGGCGATAACGACCGAAGTACCACCAACCAAGGAAATCAGGGGATTGTCCATTTTTTTTAGGTTCAATACCTTTCCCAGGCATTTTACGCTGACATGGAGCAAAAACGCACTGTGCATAAACATGGAGCTGCTCCATAACCCTATCATTAAGGGATCGGATTTACCGAGGAAGCCGCCGGTAGAACGCATAAGCTCCACGAGCGGATATTGAAGTTCTCGCCCGAAGTATGGACCGAAATTGAGCAGGGCAGCCAACCATTGAAGCAAAACCGCCAAGGCGACCAAGAGCCCTGAACAGGCCAGATTGCGAAACGCTCTCCGATCGATTTGTATGTAGGGTGCAATAAACAGGAATACGACCCATTCGGCAAAGAAAGAGAGACAATACACGGCATCTGTTGCCGCGGAACCATAATTATGATGCGTAATCAAAGCAGGCAGCATCTCAAATTCCGAGTTTTTGAAAAAGAATATATTGACCAGCACGATAGAGAGCACGGAAAGTATAAATAATCCGTCTGACATATAAATCATCGTTTCCAGTCCCCATCTGGCCGTGATGATCACAACCAATCCAATGATAATCTGGATAATCCACTGCGGGGATTCCCGCATATAGTTCGTATTAAAAAACAAGGTAAAACCTTCGATATCCAAGGCAATGTAATTGATGCTCCAAAACAAGAGCAAAAGGATGATCATGGTATGAACCCACTTCCCGACCAGGCGTTCTCCAAAATCCACCCAGGAGGTATTCGGGCTCCACATGCCGAGCCTGATCGTGAACCACAGAAGGATCAGACTCATAGCACTTCCGGCAAGAATGGACATCCATCCTAGATATTCTGAATTCCATAGCAGAGGCGTGATCAGAAACCCAGTGGGCTGGGCAGATAGATAAACAAACGCAAACCGGAACAGCTGCCAGGGAGTTTTACGCATCCTATATCGCCTCCTCTCCTTTCTAATTTCAGCCTAACCAACCGAATCCCCAGTGGATCCATTGATTGGGTGTGGGCCACCAATGGATGAAAGCGGCCAGCATATTCCATATGGCAGCCAGTACAATGAGGGAAAGCACCATCCATTTTTCCCGTCGCGATTTTTGTCTGACAAGGTACCACTCCAGCAGTGCAATCGCCGAAAAAAATATGGCTATCATTCGATTTTCTCCTCCTTATTCTGATTTGGCATTAAAACTTGCTCCCAGGTTTCGTATGGTAATATGAGTCGAAACTTGAATTTCTGCTTCATTTCTGTAAAAATCTTCCCATCTTGAACGCAGTTTATGCCAAGCATCGGGGTAGTGCCAGTCGAGGACCATGCCTAATTGCAATATATCCGCACCAGCCCTTTGGGATGTACGCAGAGCACGGTTCATTTGAGTGCTGACCTGGTCATTCAATTCACGTTCAATCATTTTGTTGATAGCAGCCGAATCCGGTAAGTGTGTGTCTTTTTTGTATATGATGTCTGCCCTTCCCTTGAGCATAACCGTGAAAACGGGGCCGTCGGGTGTCATTTTCACCTTCTTCTGGGATCTGATGTTGATGAGTAACAGGCTGGCCTTACCTTTGTTCTTGCCATCGTCCCAAGACACGGTGTAAAGCGCGTCTCTTAGCTCCTTAAGAGCCCAGCTGACGGCCATGGATTCCTTTAGTGGCAGGGTGGCCCTTAGCTTGTGACCTTGAAATATCGCCGTCCCTTGAACTCCGGCCCAATCATCCTTTTTAGCTGGATCGGCTACCAACGGCTTTTTGCCTGCAGATAAGTATGTCAGGGCGTACCCTTGGTTGGCTTTGCTTGCATATAAAATATCTCTCGCCGTAGTTGCCACCATATTATGATGTTCGGCGAATTTGATGAGAACCTCCGAAGGCATTTGCTCAAAGACCGGCGTTAATCTGGCGATTTGCTTGGCGTCGCCTGGTGCAACCATCAAGTAGCATCTGAAATCGATCGTGGGTTCCCTTTCAAACCAATCCATTAAATCCTCAATACCGTCTTCAGCGTAGCTTCGGCCCAATACAAGGACCCGGGTATGACTGAAGTCAAGCCGCCGAGACAGATCTTTTTGAATAAGATGCAAGGCATCCTGAATTGTGGCGGATTCCTTGGAGACCATGGCATAAGGATCGCCGCCGCTCCCGCTGCCGGCCTGCTGCCCGGACATTAAGCGATTCGGCAGGGGAGCGCTAATGGTAACCTCTACATTTCCCGGCTGCTTGCCTTTATTAATATACATAGCGAAGACGAACGTCTGTTCATTAACCTCCACCTTGGTTGCGCAACCGGTAAGAATGATTAAAGGCAGCAGAAATCGAATGAGTGTTGAAAATTTCATTTTGGTTTCTGCCTCCTATTATTCGAGGTCTGAGCAGCATAGGAAGTTGGACGTTTATTCAGCAGGGGAGAGGGAGCACGGAGAAACGTATCCCTCCACTCGGAGAATACCAGCGGAGCTACCGGTTCCAGATACGGAGTCCCGAAGGATTTAAGCGAAGCCAAATGTCCAAGCACTACAAAAGTTCCTGCAAACAAACCGATTAGACCGAGTGTTCCTCCCAAGAGAAGCAGGGGGAAGCGTAGGAGTCGAAATGTCAGCCCAAGCTCAAAATGCGGAATGATGTACGAAGCAATCCCTGTTATGGATACCACGATTACCATCGGGTTAGACACGATCCCTGCTTCCACCGCGGCTTGTCCGATGACAATGGCGCCGATAATCGATATAGTCTGACCGACCGGTTTTGGAATTCGGGTTCCGGCTTCCCTGAGCGCTTCAAAGGTTAGTTCCATAATGAGGGCTTCCGTTAATGCCGAGAAAGGGATGTTCTCACGAGTTGATGTAATCGTGAGCAGCAGATCCGTCGGAATGATAGAAGGCTGGAACGTGGTAATGGCAACATACATGGATGGCATCAGCAGCGAAATGACAGCGAACATAAAGCGAATAAGACGGATCCAGCTGGAGGAAAAAAAGCTGTGATAATAATCCTCGGAAGATTGCAGCAGAGACAAGAGCGTAACCGGCACGATAAGAGCAGACGGTGTACCGTCCATCATCATCCCGACTCTCCCCTCAAGCAGTGAAGCTGCAACAGAGTCGGGTCGCTCTGTGTATTGAAACTGAGGAAACGGCGATTTCACGCCTTCTTTCATTTGTTCAGATAAGGTACTGATGCCAAAGGCCCCGTCGATAGATATGGCCTTGATATTTTTTTCGATCTTAGCCACCACATCCTTATCGGCCAGTCCGTCAATATATACCATGTATATAAGGGTCTTCGAATAACGCCCGATTTGGTAACGGCGCGTCTTTAATGCGGGATGTTTGATTTTGTGACGCAGCAAGGACAGGTTGGTGAAGATGTCCTCGATAAAAGCCTCCTGGGGGCCATTTACCACAAGCTCATTTTGGGATTCCGAGACGGCTCTCTTTTCATACTTCGTTAGATCAAAGGTATAGACGTTAACCAATGAATCAATATACAGAACGACATAGCCCTCTACAATCAGGTTCGCAATATCGTGAGCTGATGATGAGCGGTTGAATGGAATCGAGAGTAAATCGCCACGATCCAGCTCATTAATAAAGTCATCTAAATTAAATTGTAAGGCAGAGGCCTCTTTGAGGAGCGGGGTAATGATACGCTCATGCAAAGAGCTGGTATCAATAATAGATTGGATATAAATCAGGGTGCAGGATTTGCCATGGGCCCGAAATGATTGGTAGACGACATCTTCACAGTTCTCAAGATTTTGTTTTATATTCTCAACCAGTTCATGATGAGTTTGTTCCTTCAAAACCGATACCCCCTCACGCTCATATGTGTCTTTTTTTATAGAATGCCGTACTCTTGGCAAGTTATTCAAAATGACCAGAGAAGTTAACTTGTCGAGAGGGGGACTGAGCTAGGGATCATTCGATATGCAGAAAAAAAATACGCCTGATTCATAACGGCATGAAGCTGTTACGAAACGGGCGATTATAAGGTGTACCGTTAATTGCGATTTAAACCGCTACTTCTTGGTTTTTCCTCTTTTGATGGATTTCTTTATTCGTTGGAGCAATGGTTTTCGGTAGAACGTTAAAACGAAGCGCAGCAAAATATAGAGTATCAATGTAGACAGGACACTGTTGATGAGACCACCGACAAGAAAATTGACGCCCATATCGCCTAATCTGCCAAAATGGTTCGTCTCAATCCTATAATCCGTCTCCGGGACAGGTACCGAGAGAGCATCTTCGATTTCAAAGGTTTTGGGAAATGTGGTGAACAGATGCACAAATACCCCGATTCTATAGTTTAAATAGAACAGGATCGGCCACAAGACGGAGCCTGCCGAAGCTGCAAGGAAAGCGGAAGGGATGTTAGCCCGAACCATGCGAGCGAGCAGCGGAGCCAGCAGCAGATCAATGCCGAAGGTTGGATACCAGCAAGGGAAGAAGCCGACGGCAAAACCGAGCGCAATTCGATGATCGCTATTTTGCATGCGGAGAGTCCGGAGAATATAGTATTTCAGTCGTCGAATGTATTTATGAAGCAAAACCGTCTCCTCCTGCACTTACTAAATACAATAATGAAGGGATTGGAACCGCATTTTGTATCGTAGGGTTTCCATTTATAATAGAAAGAACTTTCAAGAATTATATAGTAGCGGTTGTAAACCGTCAATCGATGAAAGAAGAAATAAATGCGTGAAGTATTACTTTGACATGCATAGTAATATGCGTTATATTATACCCATTCGTTTCGTTAAGGAGGTCCGGGTATTTGATTGAATCCATACATAACAGCGATTTGATACGTGGAAATATTGATACCTTTATTTTGCGCGTGTTATCGGACGGAGATAATTACGGCTATCAGATCATTAAAGAAATCTCGCTGCGAAGCGGGAATCGATTTGAGCTGAAGGAGCCTACACTGTATTCCAGTCTGAGAAGGTTGGAGAAGCAGGGATTCATCCGTTCCTACTGGGGTGAAGAAACCCAGGGCGGAAGGCGCAAATATTACACCCTCAGCCAGGAGGGACAGGGACGCTTGCGGCACAATCAGGAGGAATGGAAGGCTGCGCGCGAGATTATTGATATTTTGATCGGAAACGGAAAGGAGCTGACAGACAATGACCAACAGGCATGACTTAGAGATTTTTGTGGACCGTCTATTTGCGAATCAACGCAAAACCAAGGAAGTGGTAGAGCTAAAGAATGAGGTTCTCAGCAATTTGGAGGCTCGGGTTACGGATTATATGGAGAATGGGATGGAATATCAATCGGCCATTAGTCTGGCCATCGATAACATTGAAGATATCGAAGCCCTCATTGACGATAATCAAAAAGTTTACAGCTACCGTTTCCGCTATGAATTGGTTCAGAGCGCGCTTATTTATTCCTTGCTGGCGTGGATCGTGACCATACCGGCCCGATTTTTGCCAAGCGGTATAGGGGTGAACACCCTTCTGCTATGTCTCGTTGTCTTATCCGGTGCGGTGTATCTTTCCATGTCACGGCATCTGAAACGGTATGAGAAGCAGACAGCTGTGATCAACGCAGGCAAATTGGCCAAATGGAGCAAAGGGGCATGGTGGCTGTGGTCGATATTTATCGTAGTTGTATCCATGTACACCTTCCTGATTCAATACGGCAGCGATCTGTGGTTTGGGCGAGAATTGCGGATCGATGGGCCCTATTCGTTCTACGTGACCGTCATGCGATATGCCATCCCGATGACGTCGGTCATCATTCCGCTGCTTGTCCAAAAAGCTAGTAAATTAACTCTTCAACTTGAGGTGAATGAACCATGAGCAAAAAAAATTGGCTGATCGTTATACTGCTGCTTATCGGCGTAGTGGGTATGGCTGCACTGGAGGGATTCATCAAGCCCAAAGCAGACGAACAGGCCGTTCAATATGAAGCGGAGCAGAATGATCCGTTGACGCATGATATCCGGAATTCGTTAAGCTTTGCGAGCCCGTATATGGGGAATGCCGGGAACCTGATCAATTTGAATGCTTCGCTTCCCATGCGTGACATCGAACGTACATTTCAGCTGTATCCGGAGGAATTGACGGCCGAGATCCGATTCCAGGCCAGGGCCGGCGATCTGCAAGAGGAAAAGCTGAAGCAGCTGCTAGTTTATAACTCTACTGCTAATTTTGCCATGATTGATAATTTGGAAAAACTGATTTTCGCCTTTGAAGACCAAATCTTCACCATCCGGCGGGATGAGGTGGAGTCGTGGTTTGGCAATCAGGTCACACTTGCTTCATTACGGGATGCCGGGATATGGGAGAAGGAAGTTCAATCCCGTCTTGATGATAGGAAGTTTGTCGGTGATTACGTAGAGAACCTGGTTGAGCGTAAGTTTCTGTAGAGGTAAAGCTTTAGAAGTGATAAAGCGAAGGGGAGTATAGAGATGGGTACGGAGCGACGCCAATTAAGTCTGGGTGCTTTTCTAATGAATTACGGTCATCATATTGCCGCTTGGCGGCATCCCGGTTCGGCGGGGGTCGGAGCCGTGGATTACGATTTCTATAAGCGCTGCGCTCAAGCAGCCGAACGCGGGAAATTCGATATGGTATTCCTTGCGGACAATAACTCGATTCCTTTGATCGAGGATTTGCGGACGAATGTCAGCTTTCTTCAGCCTGAAGCGCTGACCATGCTCAGCAGTCTGGCCGGCGTCACGGCGTATGTTGGATTAGCCGGCACGGCATCTACCACATTCAACGAGCCCTACGCATTGGCAAGGCGTCTGTCCACGCTGGATCATATCAGTGGCGGCAGAGCTGCATGGAATGTGGTGACTTCCACGAAGGATGCCGAGGCGCGCAATTTCGGCTCGGTGGAATTAATGGAGCATGGAAAGCGGTATGAACGGGCGGAGGAGTTTCTGCGGGCTGTGATGGAGTGTTGGGACAGCTGGGAGGACGATGCCCTTGTGTTGGATCGGCAGAGAGCTGTTTTTGCGGATACCACACGGATTCATCGGGTTCATCATGAAGGAGCATTTTTCAGGGTGGAAGGTCCGTTGAACATGCCCAGATCTCCGCAAGGCAGGCCCGTTATCATTGAAGCGGGAACCTCGGCAGCGGGAAGGAGGCTGGCCGCCCAAACAGCCGATGTTGTGTTCACGGCCTGTGAGAGTAAAGAAGATGCGATAAGGTATTACCGCGAGTTTAAGGACTTGCTTAAGGAGTATGGACGGGAAGGGGGAGAGGTGAAGGTTCTCCCGGGATTGCTGATCTTCCTCGGAGAGAGCGAAGCCGAAGCTTTGGCGTATCACCGGGCATTCAGCGAGCTCATCTTGCCGGAAGCAGGGGTGAAATATTTGTCTCAATTGCTGAATGCCGACTTGACCGAATATCCGGTAGACGGTCCGCTGCCTGATCTGCCGAGGGAAGGGAACAGCAGCCGGGCGATCATGATTATGGATATGGCCGCGAAATCGGGCATGAGCATTCTGGAGCTTGGCAGGCATTACGCGGTCGCCAGAGGTCATATGACGATGATCGGAACCCCGCTGCAGATTGCCGATCGGATCGAGGATTGGTTTCGAAGCGGGGCTTGCGACGGATTCAACATTATGGCCCCTTTGCTTCCGAGTGGTCTCGAACAGTTTGTGGAGGGCGTAGTGCCGCTGCTCCAGCAGCGCGGACTGTTTCGCGAGGACTATACAGGCAGAACGTTACGGGACCATCTTGGTCTCAACCGGCCGGAAACTCAACATGAAAAATAATTGACGACAAAATTAGACGGTGCTATAATCCTACTTAACATATCGGAAATAATAGAATTTATGCGTATTCTACCGGACAGCCGGAGATGCATCCTTGGATCAACTAGTGATCCGAGGTGTGTCTTCGGCTGTTTTTTAGATATCAGACTTCAAGGCAGGGTCTTGCTGATATCGCAAGAAAACCTACCCTTGAATCGGCTCGCTCATCCTTTGAAAAAGCCTCGATAGAGGTTTTCTTATATGAATCTTATGAGGAGGCTCCAATGTATGAAGTATAGACCACTGGGCAGAACGGGAGTTCAAGTGTCGGAGGTGAGTCTCGGGACCATGGCTTTCGGGCGTTGGATCGATGAGAGGGCTTCGGCCGCCGTATTGGATGTGGCGCTTGCTTCTGGAATCAATCTGATTGACACGGCTGACGTATACGGCACGGGTATGGATAACGGGAACGTAAATCAGCTTGGGGAGTCGGAAGAAATTTTGGGCAGGCTGCTGAAGGAGCGAAGACAAGGCATTCTCCTGGCTACGAAGCTGCATAACCGGATCGGGCCCGGCATTAATGACCAAGGCCAAAGCCGTTATCATATTTATCGCGCGCTGGAGAACAGCCTTGTTCGGCTCCAAACGGATTATATCGATCTTTATCAAGTGCACCGGTTTGATGAGTTTACTCCGCTGGAAGAGACGCTGGAGGCGCTGACGGATCTTGTGCGACAAGGCAAAGTCCGCTATATCGGCTGCTCGAACTACGCGGCCTGGCAGCTGGCCAAAGCTCATGGCATCAGTGCGCTCCACGGTCTTCGCAGGTTCGAAAGCGTACAGCCGGAATACAGTCTCATTACAAGGGATATCGAACGTGAATTAATTCCCTTTGCCCAGTCCGAGCATGTTGGGGTTATCGTGTACAGCCCTCTGGGCCGGGGCATATTGTCAGGGAAGTACCGGGCGGGGGAAGCTCCCCCATCGGACTCGCGTCTGGCTGCAGGCGAACAGAGACTGCAATTGCTGCTGAACCAGAGGCATGCGCTCTCTATTGTAGAAGCGATCCGGCCGCTGGCTGAGTACCGGGGATGGACGCTTCCGCAGTTCGCCCTGAACTGGGTGCTTAGCCGCCCGGGCATCACATCAGCCATTGTCGGAGCATCCAGGGCGGAGCACATTGCAGATACCTTGAAATACTCGGATGAGCGGCTGACAGAAGAAGAACTGAAGGAAATTGATCGTTTATCGGAGGAAATCCGTGGATAAAGCAGATATAGCGAAATACCTATACGGCACGATAATGATCAATCGTAACCAATATGGATCAGGAAGGTGACACAACGATGAGTTCAAAACGTCGTCAATTGCATCTTGGATTGTTTTTATTCGGGACAGGCTATCATCCCGCGGGCTGGAGACTGCCTGAAGGCAAAACGGACGGGGCTTACGATCCCCAGTTCCTGAAGGAAGTCGCCCGGAAGCTTGAAAAGGCCAAGTTCGATTTCTTCTTCCTGGGGGACCGATTGGCCACGAGCGCGGACATGCAGCATTTATTCCCTTCGCAAATGACGCGGCTGGAGCCGTTTACGATGCTGTCCTATCTGGCGGCGGCAACGGAAAAAATCGGTTTGATCGGCACGGTGAACACCACCTATGCCGAGCCTTACAACATCGCACGCTTCACGGCATCGCTGGATCATCTTAGCCAGGGCCGTGCCTCATGGAATGTCGTGACGGGCTCCGATCCGCGGGCAGCGCTGAATTACAGCCGGGAGAAGCATTGGGATAACGCCAAGCGGTACGACTACGCCGAGGAATTCATCGAAATTGTCAGCGGGCTGTGGGACACCTGGGAGGACGACTCCCTACCGCGGGATAAAGCAAGCGGCGTGTTCGCCGACGGGAGTAAGGTGCACGTTCTGGATCATGTCGGCGAGCACTTCTCCGTTGCGGGTCCGCTGAACATTCTGCGCCCGATACAGGGGCAGCTTCCGTTGATCACGGCTGGAACCTCCCTGCGCAGCCAAATGCTGGCGGCCAAGTATTCCGACATGGTCTTCACGGGAACGAATGTAAAGGAAGTAGCCGTCAAATTTTACAAGGATGTGAAAGGCCGACTGCCGGAGTATGGAAGGGCAGCTTCGGATTTGAAAGTCCTGCCGGGGCTGGTTCCGATTGTGGGCCGGACGGAGGAAGAAGCACGGGCCAAATATGCGGAGCTGAATGAACTGGTTGTGACCGATTACGATCTGGGTCCGCTGTCGGATAAGATCGGGATCAATCTAAGAGGATTCTCACTGGACGATCCTCTGCCGGATGTATCGGCTTCGGAAACGGCCTTACACTGGGCCGACTTGGCCAGAGCGGCCAACGGGCGCGCGGATATTACGATCAGGGATCTGTTCTATTTCTTTACCGTCACGGTCCGCGGGCATCTGCTAGTTGTCGGCAGTGCACAGCAGGTGGCGGATATCATCGAGGAATGGTTCCGGGATGAAGCGGCCGATGGATTCAATGTGTGCCCGCCTTATATGCCGGGTGGACTGGATCTGTTCCTGGAGCTGGTGGTTCCTGAGCTTCAGCGTCGTGGCTTATTCCGCAACGAATATGAAGGCAGCACCTTCCGGGAGCACTTGGGACTAAGCCGCCCGGGGAACCGATATGATCTGATTGCGAAGGGGTGAGCCTGATGGGAACGAGGCATGCCAGGAAATACCGCGGCATCTGGGCGGGGCAGGCGGCTTTGCTGCTGATCATATTGGGGATTTGCGAGCTCCTGGTTCGCACGGAGATCGTCAGCAGCCTGTATCTGCCTGCGCCATCGCAGGTATTCCGTGAGCTGTTCAAACTGTTCGGTGACGGGGAGATTTGGAAGCACCTGTACGTCACGCTGGCCGAATTCGTTACGGGCTACGGCATTGCTGCCCTTGGCGGTTTGGCCGTCGGCATGGCTCTGGTGCTGATCCCTTGGGCGGAGCAATTCTTCCGGCCGTATCTTTCGGCGCTGATGGCGATTCCGAAGGTTACGATCGTGCCGCTGCTTGCGCTCTGGCTCGGGATCGGGGTTACGCATAAAATATCGATTGTGTTCCTGTTCTGTTTCTTTACGATCACGGTCAATACGATGACCGGGATCAAACAGACGGCGGATAATCACCTGAAGGTCGCCCAAGTGTTCGAAGCCACGCGGAATCAGACCATCATGAAGGTGATTTTGCCATCGGCTGCGCCGACTATTTTTGCGGGTCTTCGTTTATCGGCTGCAACCGGACTGGTTGGGGCTCTGTTCGGGGAGATGCTGGCGTCGAAGGATGGCCTTGGCAATATACTCGTGAAGGCGACATCGCTGTATAATACCGCGCAGGCCTTTGCCATTGTAGCGCTGGTTACCGTCGTATCCGTACTTATTATTTCATTGATCGATTTGTTGGAACGCAATGTGTTTTTGAAATGGAAATCATCATAATCCATCAGAAAGAGCGTCACATACAAGGGGAGAGATTCATATGAACAGAAGGAAAATACGTCCATGCATCATAGCGCTTGCGGCGTTATGGTTAATCGTCATAACGGCCGGCTGCGCAAGCGGCACGGATAGCGGCAAGGGAGCAACCCCCACAGAGGCCGGAGAAAGCGCTGCGGGAACCAAGCTGGAGAAGATCCGTTACGCGCCGCTTAGCGGCGTCAGCGGATTGGCGGTGTCCTTCGGGGCGGAGAAGGGATTCTTTGAGGAGGAAGGACTCGACGTCGAGTTTATTACCACCAAGGACCCGATAGCCGGTCTGACCAGCAAGGACATTGACGTGGCTGACGTAGCCACGACGACAGCGATTGTGGCAGCGGGCAAGGGCGCTCCCGTCAAAATCGTCTCCTCCATGTTCCGGACCAAAGGCCCGTTCTACCTGATTGCCTCGCCGGAGATCAAGACGGTGGATGACCTGAAGAGCAAGAAGGTGGGCATTGCCGTGTTTGGCAGCGGACTGGAGGTGTATACACGAGTCATTCTGAAGGAGCATGGCTTGAAGCCGGAGGATGTAACCTTCATTGCTAACAGCACGCATCAGGCGGCTTATGCGAGTTTGGAAACCGGACAGGTAGACGCCACCATCATCCATGAGCCGTTTGCTTCTCTCGCGGAGAAGCAGGGAAAAGGCCATATTATCACTACAGGTTGGGATTACCTGCCGACCTTCCACACCGGGGTGCTGGCGGCGCGTGACGGCATATTGAACGAGAAACCGGAATTGGTCGAGAAGCTGCTGAGGGCTTATTTCAAATCGCAGGAATATGCGAAGAGCCATCCGGACGAGTATAAGGCGTACTATCTGAACCATATCGAGATTGATCCCGAGGTGCTGGATCTGGCGCTGGAACGTGAAGAGGTGCTGTGGGAGAACAACCCGGACGTGGACATCAACGCGCTGAACGATACCCAGCAGATTCAGAAGGAGTTAGGCTTCCAGGATGAGATTTACAAGGTGGAGGACATTCTGGACCTGAGGTTTATTCCGAAAAAATAAAGTGTGGCAGGAGGCGTTCCTATGTCGGGATTTACGGTAGAAAATGTCTCGAAGGTCTATGACGGCGATCTTCCTACGATCTCGCTTCAACATATAAACTTGCAGGTCCGGGATGGCGAATTCCTGTGCATTCTCGGGCCGAGCGGCTGCGGGAAAAGCACCCTTCTCGAGCTGCTGGCGGGGCTGCAGCTTCCGACGGAAGGCGAAATTTTGCTGGATGGCGCGAAGGTTCAAGGACCCACGCGGAGCTCAGGGGTCGTATTCCAGGATGCATCCCTGTATCCGTGGCGTACCATCTCGCAGAATGTCGGCCTTGGGCTGGAGCTCGCCGGCATGAAAAAAGCGGAGCGGCAAACGCTCGTTGACAAATATCTGAACATGGTCGGTCTGCAGGGATTCGGTTCCAAATATCCCCACCATCTGTCGGGAGGCATGCGGCAGCGGGCAGGGATCGCTAGGGCGCTTGTAAGCAGTCCCAACATCCTCCTGATGGACGAGCCGTTCGGAGCGGTGGACCATTTGACCCGGCTTCAGCTCCAGCAGGATCTGCTCCGCATATGGCAGGAGGAGAAGAAGACGGTGGTGTTTGTGACCCATGACGTATCCGAAGCCGTCTTTCTGGCGGACAGGGTCGTCCTGCTTTCCCCGCGTCCCGGGCGCATCCACCACATTTTCGACGTTCCCCAAGAGCGTCCGCGCAAGCGGGAGGATGTCGGTCTCCTGAAGATTCAGAACGACATCTACTCTGCAATCTATGACGTGAAGACAGAAGAGGATTTGGAATTTACGATTTAACAACAGCTGCTGGAAATCAGAAGGGACGTGGATTTATTGTCAAATCTCGTAAGCAAGGAATGGGTGCTGGAGCAGCTGGAGTTTAACCCGGATCAGCTGGTTATCGCGGATGTCCGATTCAGCCCGGGCAATGAGGGATACGGGCTCGAGGCTTATCAGCGTGAACATGTGCCCGGGGCTGTATTCATCGATTTGAAAAAGGATCTGACGGATCCTCCAGGCGAGCATGGCGGGCGGAGTCCGCTGCCGCATCCGGAGGAGCTGGCCAGGCGACTCGGCAATCTCGGAATCGATGCAAGTACGCCTGTCGTTGTCTATGATGATGACCTCCGCTCGGAGGGGGCGCGGTTATGGTGGATTTTGAAATACCTGGGCCATGAATCGGCATATATATTGGATGGAGGTTTCGCAGGCTGGAAGTCAGCCGGGTATCCGCTCATCTCGGGGAAAATCGAAGTGACGCCGCGTTCTTTCCAGTCAAGCGTGCAGAAGGATTGGCTGGCTGATGTGAACGAGGTGAGGGCGAAGCTTGGCGCAGCCGGCGTGACCCTGCTCGATTCAAGGGATTGGAAGCAGTTCACGGGAGAAACGGCGCCGCTGGATCCGGTAGCCGGACATATTCCGGGGGCGGTGCACGCCTATTGGAAGGACGGTATAGATGAAGACGGAACACTGAAGAGTGCAGAGCGGCAGCTTGAGCGTTTTGCAGGAATAGCTCCAGATCATGAAGTGATTGTGTATTGCGGCTCCGGGCTGTCCGCGTGCCCGAATGTGCTGGCTTTGCAAGAAGCGGGATACCGCAAGGTGAAGCTGTATGCGGGCAGCTGGAGCGACTGGATCAGCTATAAGGATCATCCGGTGGCCATTGGGAACGTGTAAAGCGGGAGAGCCTGCGTCTGACGCGGGGGCATATCAAAATAGATAACATATGGAAGGTTTGTCGACCAGATCACTGGAGGCATGGCAATGAAGCCGTGCCTCTTTGTTGTTTTTATGCCGTGAAGGCAGGAGTATCATGCTCCGCATTTGGCATTTGGCTGGAAGCATTTTATTTGAGGCGGGAGGGATTTCGTGTGAAGGAAATGGTCTTCGAATATGCCGATATGAAGTATTCCATACCTTCGGATATGGAAAAAGGGGGCGGAATCTGGATTCTCCGTACGGGCCTGAGCCGGGTCAAGCCCCACTATTTCGTAGGCCCCAAAGTATCCGAAAATTATGCGCTGCATTTTGTTCTGAACGGAATGGTTTCACTGGCTTACGGGGACGAGGAGGTTACGCTGTCGGAAGGGGATGTCTTTTGCCTGTTTCCTCATACGAGGTACAGCTACTGGGAGCCGAACGGCCATCTCGAACCGACGCTGCACATGCAGTGGGTCGTGTTGGATGGAGGATTGACCGACATGGCTTTGAGCCGGATCGGGCTGCATGCGTGCAAGCCTTATGTGCATAACGCGATGAAGGGTGAGCTGCAGACGGTGCTCGATCAAATGAATAGGTGCGTTGACAACGATACCATCGGAAACGAGTTTGCACGACAGAAATGGTTATACCGGCTGTTTGAGCTGCTGGCGGGTGCCGCGGTCCAAAAAGGGAGTAAATCGAACTGGCTTGAGCAAAGCGTCCATTATATGGATTCCCATTACATGGAGGGGATCACTGTTACGGATGTGGTCGAGCATGCCGGCGTACACCGGACGCATCTGTACTGTGAATTCATTCGAGTGTACGGCATCAGTCCAAGCCATTATCTCATGAAGCTGCGGATGGAGCGGGCAGCGGTGCTGCTGACTGAAACCGATGTATCCGTCACGGAGGCGGCTTTTTCGCTGGGATACTCCAACCTCCACACGTTCTCGAGAGCATTCGCTAAATATCACCACGTGTCGCCTACCTCGTATCGGCAGCAGCATGTGCCGGTTCCAATTTAGTAGTACATAGGAGAGGATATGCATAACAAGACTGTAACAGGGAGAAGCAAAACCTGCTGCAGTCTTTTCGCTTGGAAAGGCAGCAAGTGCCGTTAAATAGTGTCGTTTTATCCTTAAAATGGCTGAGATTTCCAAAATATTTGTGTGTACGATAGAATGGATCCACCATTCCCGGTGGTTATTACATCCATTTGATGGAGGGAGGTCTTAAAGAGATCAGAGATTACGGAAGCACGGATGTTCTTGCTTGCATTCACTCTACATTTCAAGAAAGAGGTGTTGTTCATGAAAAAGCTAAGTGTGTTCAGAAAGAAAATGACGACTGTACTTATGGCTGGCAGCTTGTTGTGCGGATTGTTGGTACCGATTCAAGCGTCGGCTGCCGACGTTGCATTTAATGAGCCGCTGAATGGCACGAACCCTAATCTGTTCTATACTTCCGATGGATGGGGGAATGGCCCTGATTTCGGGGTGGGCTGGAAGGCGGCAAACCAGGAGTTCTCAAACGGAATTATGGCTTTACGACTGGACAATGCGGGATGTCCTGTGAGCTGCTCGGGCAAATCCTATGCTTCCGGTGAATATGCGACACATCTAAAGTACGGTTACGGCCGCGTTGAAGCGCGGATCAAAGCGGCCAAGGGAACGGGCTTGGTTACGAGCCTTTTTACGTATTCCGGTCAAGCCACAGGCACGTCCAATGACGAAATTGATATTGAAATCCTGGGGAAAGACACCACGAAGATGGAAACAAATTATTTCACCAATGGGGTAGGTCAGCACAGCACCATCATCAATTTAGGGTTTGATGCGTCGCTCGATTTCCATAACTATGCGTTCGAATGGTCGCCATCATCCATCAAGTGGTATGTAGACGGCCAACTGGTCCACACGGAGAATGGCTCACGCGGGGCGCTTCCGACTAGCCCGGGCCATATCATGGTTAACCTATGGTCGGGATCGGGACCGGCCGAGATATGGACCGGGAAGTTCAATTACCCGGGTTCGCCGGTCCGTGCGTACTATGACTGGATCAAATTCACGCCGGCCAACTAGTTTATCGGGTATTCAGCAGGTTTTGATCAGGTATGTTGAAGTTTCCTTGATCAGCATCCGCTTTGTTCTGGAATCATCGCACCAACAAGCTGCCCCAGGTCAGAAATGACATTTGGGGCAGCTTTTTATTTACAACTATGGAACATAGATGATAGAGTCTTTCACAAGAAATGTATGGATGCAACGCTTACAAAAAAATATCGGTTATGGAGGGATTTATCATGCCATCGATCATGCGGGAAGAAGCGATACCGAAGGAAAAAGTAATATTAGCCAAGAATTATCCGGTTTTTGTCGCCGATACGATTGGCGTGACCAGCCCCTATCAAAAGCTTCATTGGCACAACGTGCTGGAGATAAATTACATTAAATCCGGTACGGGTTACTACATCATCAATGGGCAAAAATTCGAATTCCAGCAAGGGGATGTACTGCTCATCAACTCGAATGATCTTCATTGCGCTTACGAGACGAAGGATCTTGTCATGACCGTCATTTCATTCGATTCGACTTGGTTTATCCATAACCTCCGGTTCGATCCGGAGCTGTTCAGCCCGTTCCGCGAGATGGGTAAGCATTACATGAACCTGATCCCCCGCGACCACCCGGCGATGGATAAGCTGCGTTCGCTGCTGTTTGAGCTGCAGAAGGAGCATGTGGGGGAACAGCGGTCTTACGCTACGATAGTATACTCGCTTCTGCTTCAGTTCCTGGCTACCGTAAACCGGGAGTGCCGGATCGAAGGGGAGGGCGGGAGCGAACCCAGCATCAGCGAACGGCAGCTGGAGAAAATGCGTCAAGTCATCATGGTGATGGAGCAAAATTTTGCCCACCCCTGGACGCTGGAGGAATTGGCTTCCCTGGTCTATCTCAGTCCTTCCAGGTTCAGCGAAATATTCAAGCGTGCGGTCGGGATGCCGCCGCTCTTGTACCTGATCCACATTCGGCTGGAGCAGGCGGTCACGATGCTGGAAGGAGGACATATGAAAGTGATGGACGTCGCCCTGGAATGCGGCTTCCGTACGCTGACCAACTTTAATCGGCTGTTCAAAAAGCACATCGGCATGACGCCGAAGGCTTCACAAAAGCAACATTCCTAAAAACCAGTGAAATAGTGCTGGTTTTTGCTTGTTTTAGCAGAGAAATGAGCCTGGTCAGGCGATACAATAAAGTGGCAAGCATTTCAAGAATATGTCAATAAACCTAACACAAAATATTAAAGGGGGAGATGCCAGTGCCGCAAATCGGGATCGACAGCAGGGCGGAGACGCATGTGAAGAAAGGCCGCTTGCGCCGCTTTCTGAAGCAATGGGATATACAGCTGATGGTGCTTCCGGCCATGATGTTCATTCTGGTTTTCAGCTACATTCCCATGTACGGCGTGCTCATGGCGTTCCAGGACTACAGTTTGTTCAAGGGGTTTCTGAACAGCCCGTGGGTCGGCTTCAAGCATTTTGAGATGTTCTTTGGGGCTCCGGAGTTCTGGACCATTATGCGGAACACTCTGGTCATCAGCCTGCTGAAGCTGTGCATCGGGTTTCCTGCACCGATCCTGCTTGCGTTGATGCTGAATGAAGTAGGGAGGCATTCCTTCAAAAGAATCGTCCAGACCATCAGCTATCTGCCTCACTTCTTGTCGTGGGTCATCGTCTCGGGCTTTGCGATTTCCATTCTGTCCACGGACAACGGCAGTCTGAACATTCTGCTGCAGAAGCTGAGCCTGATCGATGAACCGATCAATTTTCTATCGGAGCCGAAGTATTTCTGGAGCATCCTGACGGTAACGAATGTGTGGAAGGAGATCGGTTTTTCCTCCATTGTGTATTTGGCGGCCATTGCTGGCATCAATCCCCAGCTGTATGAAGCGGCTTCCATTGACGGTGCGAGCCGTCTGAAGCAGATCATCTCCATCACGATTCCGTCCATCATGCCGATTATCGTTGTGTTCTCGATTTTGGCGATCGGCAATTTCCTGAATGCCGGTTTTGAGGACATTTTGCTGCTGGCCGGCAATCCGGTATTGCGGGATGTCAGCGACGTGCTGGACACGTACGTCTACCGGATTGGCATTCAGAACAGCCGATTCTCCTACGCTACAGCGGCAGGTCTATTTAAGGCCATCATCAGCGTCTTGTTATTGGCCGGAGCCAACTACTGGGCCCGACGATCGGGGAACAGCCTATGGTAGGGAAGAAAGGGGAGAGATGTTTATGAGGCTGTCAAACGGAGACCGGGTATTCGTTGGGTTCATCTACGGTTCTTTGGCATTGCTGGCATTTATCGCGCTGTACCCATTCTGGAACGCGGCCATCATCTCGTTCAACTCGGGGACTGACACGATGATGGGCGGCATTACGTTCTGGCCACGCGAATTTACCCTGGAGAATTACCGCGTCGTGTTCAAGGACGAGCGCCTCATTGACGGCTTCGTCATCTCGGTGCTCCGCACGGTCATCGGTACGCTTCTATCCATTGTAGCAACCGCCATATTCGCTTATGGCATATCCAAGCGCGAGTTGATGGGCCGAAATTTTTATATGGTCACTTGCATCGTAACGATGTACTTCAGCGGCGGACTCATTCCGAATTATTTGCTTATTCGGGAGCTGGGACTGATGAACACGTTCTGGGTTATGGTCATTCCAGGTATCATCAGCGTGTGGAATATGATCATATTCCGGACGTTCTTTAAGGGCATCCCGCCCGGCCTTGAGGAGTCGGCCCATATCGACGGATCCTCGAACTGGGGCGTATTCTTCCGAATCGTGCTTCCGCTATCGGGACCGGTCATTGCGACGCTGTCGTTGTTCACGGCCGTATATCATTGGAATGATTGGTTTGCGCCAAGCATTTACATATCCAACGCGGATCTGCTGCCGATACAGACGAAGCTTCAGCAGATCCTCAATGCCAATATCATGATGGAACAAATGCAGAACATGGATGCAGCGGCGCAGGGCCGGATGAGCGCGATGAAGGCCGTAACGACCAAGTCCTTGTCCATGGCGACCATGATGGTGGCAACCGTCCCGATTCTGTGCGTATATCCATTCGTTCAGAAGTATTTTGTGAAGGGTGTGTTAATCGGTTCCTTGAAGGAGTAATTCACCAGCAACCTTGCCAAGGGTTTGAAGCGGCAGCTTTGACCATAGATGAATCATGAAGGGAGCACTTGGAATGAAAAAAAGGGGAAAAAGGCTTCTATCTGCATGGTCAGTCACGCTTGTCATCGTTATGGCTTTAACGGGATGTTCGGGTTCAGGAGGTAAACTTGCAAGCCCGGAGAAGGAGAGCCCAGGCTCGCAAAACAAGGAGAAGCCAGCCGGAGAGGATATCTTTGCGCTGGGAGAGAACCCGCTGGAATTTTCGTTCTACGGCCACTATGACTGGTATACCATGCCGGATTGGGGTGCGGATCCGTCAACCAAGTGGATCCAGGAGAACAAGAAGGTCAACGTGGTCCCGGTCAGCTCCGGCGGTGTTGCCAAGAACAAGCTTAGTACGATGATTGTGTCCGGGGAGCTGCCGGATGTCATATGGATGGAGCGGGGTGCGGAGGTTGAGAGGCTTCGTGCCGAGGGCATGCTGGTGCCGTTCGACGATTATCTGGATAAATACCCGAATTTGAAAAAATGGGCCGGGGAGTCCACGCTCGATTTGCTTCGCTCGCCGGACGGCAAGCTGTATCAATTCCCGAACTGGTATACGACGCAGCCGAACGGCAATGCCGGCTATCTCGTCAATAAAAAGATTTATGAGGAGCTCGGATCGCCAAAACTGGAAACGCCGGATGATCTGTACGCCTATCTGAAGCAAGTGAAGGCGAAGTATCCGAATGTCGTTCCGTTGGAGGTAGGCCAATCGGCAGCGGGCGTGGACATCATGGTGTCGGCTTTTGCCGAGAATCGCCCGTATACGTTCAACAGTATGATTGCCGTACCCCAAGGGGATCAACTCGTGTCGCTGTTCACGGATCCCGTTTATCGCGAGCTGCTTCAATATATGAGCCGATTGTACCGCGAGAAACTCATTACGCAGGATGCCTTCACACAGAAGCTGGAGCAAGTTGAACAGAAGATTCTGAGCGGCAATGTGGCAGTATATGTGGCATCCAGCCCTACCGAGTTCGGTTCCAAGGGCAACAATCTACTGAAGGCACAAGACCCCGATGCTGGTTACATCATGATATGGCCGGTCCACAAGGAAGGATTGGATCGCAACAAAATTTTCCCGGGCGACTACAAACAGCTTGGCTGGAACGTCAGCGTCATTACGCAAGCGGCAAAAGATCCGGAAGCTATTTTCGCGTTCCTGGATTGGTTTACCGGTCCCGAGGGCCAGCGGACGATCATGTGGGGACCTGAAGGTTTGTACTGGGACGGGACGGACGAAGAGGACATGCCGCTGTTCACCGATAAATTCACCAGCGATGCGAAGGGACGCGATGAGCTGATGAACGCCACGGTCAACTTCCAGTGGAACGGCAACACGGTGTATGTCGACAATTCCAAGATGAAATTCGAATCCACGCTCCCGCCGGAGAAGCGGAACTTCGAAACGTATTGGCAATCGGAGATTACCTGGAAGACGCAGATGAACACGACGGAGTACGTTAATCTCGATCCGGCAGGCGATTCGGAGGAAGGCATTATTGCACAGCGCGTGTTCGAAATTTATGAGCAGGTTAGAGCCAAGGCGATCAGCTCGGCCTCCTCAGATCAGGAAGTGCTCTCGCTTCTGGATAAGGCAGAGGCGGATGCGCAAAAAGCGGGTTATGACAAGCTGTTGAAGTACAAAACGGCAAAATGGCAGGAGAATAAGCAGAAGCTGGAAGCATCGAAATAAACGTCACGGCGAAGCCGTCGTTCTTTCAGGGGCTTGCGGAATATCCGCTGGCATTCCTTGGGCAGGACGGCTTCATGAGCCGGGCATCATAGGAGAGATCATACTTGAATTACTACTTGGGAGTCGATGGCGGAGGAAGCAAAACGCTGGCCGTCGTGGCGGACGAGACGGGACGAATCGCAGGAAAGGGAATGGGCGGCTGCGGCAACCATCAGCTTGGGGCAGCGCTTGCGGAATCCAGCATCAGGCAGGCCGTGGAAGAAGCGCTTGGGCAGGCTGGACTACAGCGAGAAAATATCACCTGTGCGTCTTTCGGGCTCGCAGGAGCCGACCGCGAGGCGGATTTCCGCATCTTGCGGCCCATGATCGGCGCCATGGGCTTCAAGAAACACCATATCGCATGTGATACCGTCATTGCCATGCGAGCCGGCACAAGACAGAGGGACGGCGTTGTCCTAATATGCGGCAGCGGAACGAACGGTTACGGCGTCAACGCGGCAGGCGAGGAGGTTCAGATCGGAGGATTCGGTTATGCGTTCGGCGATTTCGGTGGAGGCGCTGACCTTGCCGTCGAGGTGTTTCGGACGGTCGTTCGTTCCTGGGAAGGCCGTGAGAAGCCGACTTCTTTGACGCCGCTCACGCTGGATGCGCTTAGATTCAGCAGCGTGGAGGAGATGTTTCACCGATTTTTGGACGAGGGCAGAAGGGCGCCGCATACTTTGGCGAAGCTGCTGTTTCAAGCTGCACCCGTGGATGAGGCTGCAAGAAAGATATTGGAGAGACAAGGGATGGAGCTGGGGAAGGTCGCCAGCGCGGTTATTCATAAGCTTAACATGGGCAATGACGCCTTCGACGTCGTGCTGGCAGGCAGCGTCCTGACCAGGGGAGAAAGGGAATATGTCGTTCCGTATATCGAGTCTCAGGTTCTTGCGGCAGCCCCGAATGGCCGGCTGCGCATTCTGGACCTTGAGCCGGCAGCAGGTGCCGTCCTGCTCGCAATGGATGATAGCGGCGTCGTTCCGGGCACTGCCGTGTATGAACAATTGCAGCAAGAGCTTGCCGTGAAGGAGAGGAATGTGGAATGGGCACTGGATTGAAGGTTGCTGTTATCGGTGGTGGATCCTCGTATACCCCAGAGCTGATTGAAGGTTTCATCCGCCATTATGCGTCGTTTCCGGTGACGGATATCGTCCTCGTGGATATCCCGGAAGGCCGCCGTAAGCTCGAAATTGTAGGCGGCCTAGCCCAGCGAATGATTGAGCGAAGCGGATTGCCGATTCGTATTACGCTAACCTTGGACCGTAAGGAAGGTCTGAAGAATGCCCATTATGTATCGACTCAGATGCGAGTCGGGCTGCTGGAGGCCAGAGGCTGGGACGAAACGATTCCCTTGAAATACGGAATGCTCGGGCAGGAGACGACCGGAGCCGGCGGCATGATGAAGGCTCTGCGTACGATACCGGTGCTTCTGGATATATGCAAGGACATGGAGGCATTATGTCCTGACGCCTGGTTGTTGAATTTTACCAATCCCGCCGGGATGGTAACGGAAGCCATCATGAAGCACTCCGGCATCCGCTCCATCGGTTTGTGCAACTCCCCCATCGCCGCTTACAAATGGCTGTCCGGGCTTTACGAGGTGCCGGCGCAGCGCATCTACTGCGAGTTTGCCGGATTGAATCATCTGCACTGGATCAGCCGAATTGAGGTTGACGGGAAGTCGAAGCTGGAGGAGCTACTGGCTGCAGGCGGGAGCTATTCTGCCGGCAACGTGCCTCAGTTGGCCTGGAATGATACGCTGATTCGGGCGATAGGTGCGATTCCGTCCTATTATTTAAAATATTATTACCTCCATCGTGAGATGCTGGAGGAGCAGCAGGCTGCCGCGGTAAGAGGGGAGACAAGAGCCGAGACGGTCCAGCGTCTTGAGGAAGAGCTGTTCGAGATTTACGAGCAGCCGGGGCTCGCGGAAAAGCCGAAGCAGCTTGAGCAGCGCGGCGGTGCTTATTACTCCGAGGCGGCCGTCAATCTGATGAAGGCTATTCATACGGATAGCGGTGAGATTCAGACGCTGAATGTCATGAACGGCGAGACGCTGGACTTCCTGCCGGCGGATGCCAGTATCGAGGTGAACTGCGTCGTGACGAAGAACGGTGCGGTTCCGGTGCCGGTCGAGCGAGTACCGGCTGCGGCGGTGGGCCTGATCCAAGCCGTGAAAACCTACGAAAGTTTGGCTATCGAGGCGGCAGTAACGGGAAGCAGAGAGAAAGCGCTGCTCGCGCTTAGCGTTCATCCGCTCATCGATTCCGTTGTTGCCGCGGAAGCGATGCTGGATGAGATGCTGGAGCGGAACCGTTCGTATCTGCCGCGATTTTTTCAGGAGCAAGAAGTTCGGTAAGCGGTGACTGACGTTTAATACAAGCTATTACTTGTATACCCTAAGCCATTAAGCGTCTAATATTTTTCAAGAGCGGCAAGAAGAGCCTGGAACTCCGCGTTCCAGGCTCTTCTTTATGGGCTGGGTTGCTGACCCTAGTCGGTTGTTGCGTTTCGTATAACGGATACGCTGGATTCCCTGACGATGAGCCTCGGTTCGAATTGCACGCGTTCGTATTGGCCGGACTTTTGCTCGCGAAGGCGCTTGAGCAGCAATTCCGTAGCCAGCCGGGCTACTTCATCGCCCATGATGGACACCGAGCTGATCTGAGGCGTCGTGACGGTGGTCCATACATTGTTATCGATGCCGACGACGGCCACATCATCGGGAACCCGGATCTTCAGCTCTTTAAAACGGTTGACGATACCGATCGCAACCATATCGTTTACCGCATAGATGGCGTCCGGCATATGCATCAGGCCATAGAAATAGTCCGCCGCACGAACCCCCGTTTCAAACGAGAAATCCTCCCCGAAATAGACAAGCGACGGATCGACTTGCGTCAGCGACTGCTCATAGGCCCAATACCGCTCTTCGATTTTATCTTTGGGCGCACCGGCGTAGGCAATGCGGGTCCGACCGATTTTCAGCAGATGCTCCATGACAAGCCTGCCCTCCTGGCGTGCCAGGCCGACGATATCGGCTTTATACTCATCCCCCAGCTGTTTCCCATAATTAATGATCGAGACGGGGAGGCTGGATTTGTTGATCAGGTCGCCCAGCGTTTTCGGATAAGCCAGCGGCATAATAATCAAGCCGTCTACGTGCAGCTTCTTGATATCTCTCACGATTTCAAGCTCGTTACGGGCATTCCCGGCCGTATTGATCTGAACGACCCGATATCCGTGCTGCTTGGCGGTCTGTTCCACCGACCAGGCGATTTCCGGGATGATTGCATTTCGGATGTCAGGCACGGCCAAGGCGATTTGATTCGTCTGCCGAACCTTCAGGCTTTGAGCCGATGTATCCGGACTAAATCCGATTTCTTCGATCACCTGCATGATCCGTGCTTTCGTTTTCGGACTGATCCCCTTGCTGTCGTTGATGGCTCGGGACACGGTGGCAATGCCAACGCCCGCTTGTTTGGCGACATCTTCAATCGTCACTTTTTTGGGATTCACCATATTCAAAAAGTCCTCTCTCTATATCGGAAACGTTTCCTGTTATTGATCTGATTCGAAATCCTAATGGAGTAATATCTATATTATAACATTAAGAATACCTTCAATTCATAGAACACCTCGGCAAAGAAAAGAGGCAAGGCTGAAGTGGGCGCATAAAAAGCTGCAACTCCTTAAAAAAGTCGATGTACCCTGATCACCGGTTGTCCATGACTTTTCATACATTATAGTCCATCATGTTTGACAGATTGTCAAAACTGTGACATATTTGTTTTCGGAAACGTTTCCTGTTTTGTTTTTATTTTTTCGAACCCATAAGGAGATGAAGACAATGCAAGCATTGCGCTGGCATGGAGTAAAGGATCTGCGTTTGGAGACCATTGCGGAGCCGCAAGTTACGAGTGGAAAAGTGAAAATCAAGGTTGAATGGTGCGGGATTTGTGGCAGCGATCTCCACGAATACGTAGCCGGACCTATATTTATACCTGAGAATACGCCTCACACCCTTACCGGAGAACAGGCTCCGGTGGTTATGGGCCATGAATTTTCCGGCCAGGTGGTAGAGGTTGGCGAAGGCGTTACGAAATTCAAGGCCGGTGACCGCGTGGTTGTTGAGCCTGTATTTGCATGCGGAAAATGCGAAGCTTGCAGACAAGGCAAATACAATCTGTGCGACGAAATGGGCTTTCTCGGCCTTGCCGGCGGTGGCGGCGGATTCTCCGAATATGTCGCCGCGGATGAGCATATGGTTCATAAAATTCCGGACAGCGTCTCCTATGAGCAAGGGGCTTTGGTAGAGCCTTCGGCAGTCGCTTTGTATGCCGTACGCCAAAGCCAGCTCAAGGCAGGGGATCGGGCGGTTGTATTCGGTGTGGGGCCGATCGGTCTGCTTGTCATCGAGGCATTGAAGGCAGCAGGGGCGTCCGAGATTTACGCCGTGGAGCTGTCGGCTGAGCGTAAACAAAAAGCTGAAGAATTGGGTGCCATCGTGATTGATCCGAAGGCTTACGATGTGGTTGAGGAACTTCATCGCCGGACCGGCGGCGGGGTAGATGTCGCATTTGAAGTGACGGGTGTTCCGCCTGTACTGAATCAAGCGATTAACTCTACAAAGATTGGCGGGCAGATTATGATTGTGAGCATCTTTGAAACCTCCGCTCCGATCGTGCCGAATGCCATCGTGATGAAGGAGCGCAATATTACCGGAATCATCGGTTATCGCGACGTATTCCCGGCTGTCATTAGCTTGATGGAAAAAGGATTCTTCCCTGCGGATAAGCTGGTCACCCAGCGGATCAAGCTGGATGAGGTTATCGATCGGGGCTTTGAGGCTCTGCTTAAAGAGAAGAACCAGGTGAAGATTCTGGTGAGTGCTCACTAAACGCAGTAACGCATTTGCACAAGCTTTAGCACATTATACAAAACAACGGCGATTACCTCCGAATGGATTCGGGAGGTCATCGCCGTCTTTTTTAAACTCATTCAATTAATCCTTGATCAACAAATAAATAAAGTAGGGTGCTCCGAGACATGAAACGACTAATCCTACAGGAATCTCGGAAGGGGCCATTAGGTTCTTGCCGATCATATCGGCCACAAGCAGCACCAGTGAGCCGAGCAGCGCGGAGACCGGGAGCATTCCCTGATGACGGGGCCCTACCAGCTTACGCGCCAGATGCGGAGCAACCAGTCCAAGAAATGCGATCCCGCCGCCTACGGCCACGCAGGCGCCAGCGAGGGCAACGGAGATGAACAGCAGCGTTCTTCGCTCGCGTTCTACCGTGACCCCAAGTCCCGCTGCCGTGTGGTCCCCAAGGTTCAGCACATTCAAATGTTGCGATTTATACACCGCCCAGGGAATCAGCAGAAGGATCCACGGGAGGATCGCAACGACATATTCCCAACTTGCGCCCCAAATGCTTCCGGACAGCCAGATGGTAGCCTGCACGAAATTGTTAGGGTCCATCATGAGCTGGAACACGATAATAAGCGCGCCGAAAGCCGCGTTGATGCCAATCCCCACAAGCACCAGCCGGATCGGCGTTACGCCTTGCTTCCAGGCCAGCGAATAGATGAGGAAGGTGGCAAGAAAAGCACCGAATAGGGCGGCAAAAGGCATGATATAGACGGACCATATGCCGGAGCTGAACGAGCTGCCTTGGAAATAAAAGATATACAGCACGACGGCCAGTCCTGCTCCGGAATTAATGCCTAGGATGCCCGGGTCTGCCAGCGCGTTCCGCGAAACACTCTGCAGAATAGCACCGGAGACGGCGATTCCCGCACCGATCAGGATGGCAATGACCATGCGGGGTAAACGAAAGTGCACCAGAACGGTATAATTTTGCTCAGATCCCGTCCCGTTGAATGCTTTGATGACCTCAGCGAGCGGGATTTTCATCGTTCCCATATTCAGGCTGACCAGAAACACGGCTAATATGGCCAGCAGCAGGATCATCGACACGGACATGATTTTTCGCGTTGTATTCATCGTTACAGCCCCCTCCCTTCCCGACGTGCAAGATAGAGGAAGAAAGGAACGCCGATCATGGCCGTAATTGCGCCAACAGGCGTCTCGAACGGAGGGTTGATCATCCGCGCCCCCACGTCGGCAAACACCAGCAGAAGTGCTCCCATGACAGCAGAGCAAGGGATGATCAGCCGATAGTCGGGACCTACGATGAAGCGAACGATATGCGGGATGACAAGCCCCACGAATCCGATCGTTCCGCCCACAGCTACCGCTGCGCCCGTGAGGAGCAGCACAACGAGCGTGCCCAGGAACTTCACGGTTCCTGTTTTTTGGCCAAGCCCGGTAGCGACCTCTTCACCCAGGCTCATGACGGTAATGGATCTGCTGAGTGCGAGTGCAATGAGCAGCCCGATGATGGCGACAGGGATCAGAAGCTGCACGTTTACCCACTGCACGCCCGACACGCCTCCGGCATACCAGAAGCTGATATCCTTGGCAACGTTAAAGCGGATGGCAATGGCCGAGGAAATCGAGCTTAGGAGCGCGGTTACGGCAGATCCGGCCAGAGCCAGCTTGACGGGCGTCAGGCCCCGTTTGGATAACGAGCCGATGAGAAGCACGAGTCCGGCCCCAAGGCCTGCACCGGCAAAAGATAGCAGCATGAGCACGGTGTTGGATGGCGACTCCATAAAGGCAAACCCAATCGACATCATGAAAGTGGCACCTGCGGTGACTCCCATAATGGAAGGGGAAGCAAGCGCGTTTCTTGTCATGCCTTGCATGATGGCTCCGGAAACCGCCAGGGAACCGCCGATCAGTGCAGCTGCCAGGGCCCTCGGCATGCGCAGTCTTTGGATAATCTGGTGCGAGGTGGAATGGGCATCGAAGCGGACAAACGCCTCCCATATGGTGGACAGCTTAATGTTCGAAGCGCCATAGATAATGGAGGATGCCATCGCTGCAGCCAGCAGACCAAGCCCCAGCAGAATGACGGCCGCGGCTGTCTTGGGATGATAAATGGATTTTGCGGTTGATTTGTTAATGGGCTGATTTGCTTGCATAGTCACCTAAACCTTCGTGTTGATAAAAAAATAAGAATGAAAGTATTGTAATTGAGAATGAATTTCATTATCATGGTTATATTATATCACTTCATCCCAAGATTGCTAGTGATCTAAGCAGAAAAAATATACATAAAGGGGACCTGTACAATGAGTCGATTTAAGAAAAAAATATGGATAATCGCAGGACTATTGGCAGCTTTCACGCTGCTTGCTGCTTGTGGAAATAGCAAGGACGCAGCCGGGAACGAGCCAACGGAGGCGCAAACGCCAAGCGAGCAGAACGGCGGCAGCGAAGCGAAGCCGGAGGAAGGAAGCGCGGAAGCCAAGACAGAACGAACACTGACAGACGCCATGGGTCATGAGGTGAAAATTCCAGCCGAGCCGAAACGGGTGATTGCTTCTTACTTGGAGGATAACCTGGTGGCGTTAGGAATTACCCCAATCGCGCAGTGGTCGGTCAAAGGCGGAAGCGTCCAGGATTATCTGCAGGATTCATTGAAGGATGTGCCTACGATTGAGCATGATCTTCCCTTTGAAGCGGTAGCGAGCTTCCAGCCGGATTTATTGATTATGGACTCGGCTTCCATGGTAGAAGGCAATAAGTACAGCCAATACGAGAAGATTGCTCCAACCTACGTCATCGGCAATGAGGTCAATAACGATTGGCGCGAAGAGCTGAAGAAAGTAGGGGAAATCTTTGGCATGGAGGAGGAAGCGCAAGCGGCACTCGATCAATACGAGCAGAAGGCAAAGGAGGCCAAGGAGAAAATCCAGCAATCGATCGGCGGTGAATCTGCTGCAGCGATATGGCTTGTCGGCGGTAAATTGTTCGTCGTAAGCGAGACATTGTCCAGCGGAGCCGTTATGTACGGCGACTTGGGACTTACGGTACCGGACGTGGTGAAGGAAATTTCGGCATCGGCTACGGGCAACTGGTCCTCCATTTCCCTGGAGAAATTGGCCGAGCTCGACGCGGATCATCTGTTCTTTATTAACAGCGACGGCGAAGGGGCGGATGTGCTTCAGGATCCGCTCTGGGCGAATATTCCGGCCGTTAAGAACGGCAACATCTATGAATATGGAAAAGAAACAAGCTGGCTGTATACCGGTACGATTGCCAACGGCCAGATCATCGATAACGTGCTGGAGAGTTTGGTGAAATAAACGCTGTTAGATCGAGCCAATCAGCCGCCTTCCCACATTAGTGGGGAGGCGGTTTTTTGTATGGGTACGTATATGGAACAGGGACGGCGCAAACATTCAGCAGGAAAACGTGGGCACTCACAGAACTAATTAGCGAGGTGGGAATGATGATGCCGAAGTATATGCCGGACTTATCCAATGTGCAGGTGAAGCTGAACCGATACTGTATGCGAATCTCAGGGGATCCATGGGAAGCGGAGGATCTGCTGCAGGACGTCATGATAAAGGTGATGCGAGCCGTTGAAACCGATCCTGGAAAACACCTGTCCAATGCCTATTTATATCGCATCGCAAGCAACGCGTGGAAGGACCGACTGAAGAAGGATAAGCCCGGAATGAGGGCTTCCCAGGATGAGTTAGCAGATAGGGCGGCCGAGGATGACGGCTTATCCACCAGGGAGCTCTTGGAGGCTTTAGCGGACCGGTTGTCCCCACGGGCGATGGTTATTTTGCTGCTGATGGACGTTTTTGACTTCACGGCCAGGGAGACGGCTGATTTTCTCTTCATGTCGGAAGGGACGGTTCAGGTGTCGCTCGGACGTGCGCGAACCAGGCTGAAGAAGCTGCATCGCTTGCAGCAAACAGGCATGGAATCTAAGCCGCAAGAGAAAGCCCGAGCAGGCACAGCGGCAGGACTGGATATGGATGGGCTTGTGGAGGCTTTTCGGAAAAGGGATCCCAAAGCCATTTGTACTTCGTATCTCCAATTGACGAAGCTGCGAATAAGAATAAGCAAATTGAGCCGGGTTGGCGGAGTCCTTGCATTTTATATGGAAGATCCGGATGGAAATGTATGGAAACTTACGGAATAAAACATTATATTTGGACGCTGTTTGGTTTTAGCTCGAAATTTCGTTACTTATGTGTCAGTAGCTATATAAGCAAATCAAAGAGGAGGAAGTTTTTTGAAAAAATCCCTTTTGTACGGCGTTGGCATCTTTGTACCGGTCAGTGATCTGAAGCGTTCGACGGCCTGGTATACGGACATGCTCGGGTTTGAAGTGATTCACACGGATGAACCGAATGCGGTGGTCATGCGAATGAACGATGAGAAGGTATCCTTCTGCCTCGTGCGTTCCTATGAAGTGAAGCAGCCGGTTTTTCCCAGAAATGATTATGGCGTGGGGCAATATTTCAACCTGCATACCACGAATGTAAGTGAAATTCATCAACGATTGGTTGCCAAGGGAGCCGACGTGACGGAAATTGAGGATTTTGGCGGGTTCAAGGGCTTTTCCCTGACGGATCCAGACGGCAACCGCTGCGGAGTGACGGAGTAACGACAGCGAGAAGCAGAATGGCTATAACCGACGGGCATCGTGTTTGCCCAGACGATCGATTAGGAAAAACACCCATTCATTGACTTGGCAAGGATGGGTGTTTTTGCTGCGGTGATTATCGAATGTGCATCAACAGTCGTATCAAATCCGTTATTCCTGATCCCGACAGTGCTCCTCGGCCGCAGAAGTAAACTCTTCCTCATTCTCGGAAGCAAGTTTATCACCGTATTGGTCCAAACGCTCAGGGCTGCTGGAAGGACCGTCGTTCTTAGGTTTGCTGTTTCTGCCTGTCATGCTGTATTCCTCCTTATGTGGGGTTCTCATCGATTGCGAACGTACGAATGATCGTACTTTGCGAACGTTTATGTTGTTCCTGATTTGGCGCGGGATTATGCACGCAGGGTCTCATCTTCCGTTTATGAAGTTATGATGAAAGCGCTCGTAGCTGCTTGTTCGTTTCAGCCGTGACATGATACCATAGTAGAATTTAGAAGATTCATAGATTCAACACGCTTAAACGATATGGATACCACGGAGGTTGCGATATGAAGCTAGTGTCATGGAACGTCAATGGATTGCGGGCCTGCGTAACGAAGGGATTTATGGATTATTTTCAGCAGGTGGATGCCGATATATTTTGCGTGCAGGAAACGAAACTGCAAGCGGGGCAGATCGAGCTCGATTTAGGGACGGAATATCAACAATATTGGAACTATGCGGAGAAGAAGGGGTACTCAGGAACGGCGGTATTTACGAAAATCGCCCCATTGTCCGTTCGCTATGGTCTGGAGGAAGACAGCGAGCCCGAGGGCAGAGTGATCACGCTGGAGTTTGAGGACTTCTATCTCGTAAACGTGTATACGCCGAATGCGAAGCGCGACCTGAGCAGACTGGATTATCGATTGGAGTGGGAGGAACGGTTCCGTGCTTACTTGCTTCAGCTTGACGAACGTAAACCCGTGATTGTATGCGGCGACTTGAATGTGGCACATCAGGAAATCGATTTGAAAAATGCCAAGTCCAATCATGGCAATTCCGGCTTCACGCTGGAAGAGCGCGGCAAAATGACCGATCTTCTGGCAGCGGGCTTCATCGATTCCTTCCGCCACTTCTACCCGGACCGTACGGACGTATACAGCTGGTGGTCGTATATGGCCAAGGTAAGGGAGCGGAATATCGGCTGGCGCATCGATTATTTTCTGGCGTCTGCCCGTTTAACCGAGAAGCTGAAGGATGCCGAGATCGACTGCCATGTGATGGGAAGCGATCATTGCCCGGTGAGTTTGACGCTCAGCGAGTCATTACGTTAAAATTCAGATTTTTAAAAAAAGCCAACCGATGAGCAGGGGACTGGATAACAGCCTTGCCTACGCCGGTTGGCTTTTATATTGAAAGCAAAGGCTCCGTTCACCCAATCTGATGCTTCAGCTTGTCCAGAAAGATCGAGGCCGGCTTCGACAGATGGTGGGTTCCGGGCTGTACCCATCCGAATGAAGAAGCAGTGTGGCCGGGGGGCATCTCCAGCTCCAGCGTTACGATGTTTCCCGAAGGTACGGGAGTGAAGCTCGAGAAGGACAAATCGACCCCCACCGTGACCGCTACATTTTCTTCGACGACCTTCTGTATGACTCTTGTCTGGTTGGTTGAGAAGAGCAGATCCATTTCCCCGTACTGCTCCTCGAATACATCCATCAGCTTGAACAGACTGTCATCCTTGTAGAGAACCAAGGGGTATTTACGCAGTTCTTCGGGCGTGATCGATTGCCGCATGGCAAGTGGAGATTGACGGCTGACCCCCACCACGAATTTGCTCTCCAGCAGCTTGCCGAAGTGAAGGCCGCGGTGTTGATGAATGGTGGAATCATCCACAAAAATCAAACCGATATCCGCATGATTTTGTTTGATATCCTCAATAATATCAAGTGTCGCTTTTTCCGTAATTTCGAGTTTGATCTGGGGGAAGTCCTTCTTAAACTGGATAATGGCATCGATGGACAGCGTTAAGGGGACCGGAACGGTAGCAATCCGCAAAGATCCGCTCAGCAGGTTGGAATATCCTTCGGCTTCTGATTTCAGCTCCTGAAATTGTTCCAAAATGGCATAGGCTTTCTGGAGGATTCGCTGGCCCTCGGCTGTGGGTACGGCACCAAGCCGCGACCGGGTGAACAAGGAAAAACCGAACTCGGCTTCCAGGCTGGACACTGCTTGGCTGACGGCGGAAAGGGTAACGTTGCAATTCTGGGCTGCTTTGGTTAACGATCCTGTCTTGGCCGTCTCCACGATATATTCCAGTTGTTCAAGATTCATATGACCCCATCCTTAATCTATAGTTAAGTAATATTAATTAGGTTTAAATTTACTTAAATATAACGCAGCGTTACAATGAACACAAGGACATGGACACACAATGTTCAAACAATAACGCTATTATACCCTAGGAGGTCATTGATAATGTCAGAACAACGTGTAGCGGTAATTACCGGCGGAGCAAGCGGAATCGGTCGTCAGGTCTCCCTTAAATTTGCAAGAAAGGGCGATCGTGTCGTCGTTGCCGATTATAATGAGGCAGCCGGTCAAGAGACGGTCGAATGGATCAAAAAAGAAGGCGGCGAAGCCACTTTCGTTCAAGTCGATGTTTCCAAACAAGAAAGCGTCGAGGCGCTTGTGGATAAAGCGGTTGAGCTTTACGGCCGCATCGATGTCATGCACAATAATGCGGGTATTGGCGGGGCTGGACCGGTTCTCGAGCAAAATATGGATCTCTACCATCGCACCATTAACGTGAATCAGCACGGGGTGGCTTACGGTATTATAGCAGCAGGCAGAAAGATGAAAGAGCTTGGCATTAAAGGCGTGATCATCAATACAGCATCCGTATTCGGATTCCTGGCTTCACCGGGAACGTTTGCTTATCACGCTACAAAAGGCGCTGTCATCATGATGAGCAAATCCGCTGCGCTTGAACTGGCACCATATGGCATTCGCGTCGTTGCCGTTGCTCCTGGAGCAGTGGATACACCGATTATTCAAGGCTATAAAGATTCCGGGATGCTGGATTCCATGAGAGCCAAAGTCATGGGCGGTGAATTAACAAAGCCTGAGGTTGTTGCAGATACCGTGTATCTCGTGTCACTGGATGAAGCCGCTGCGATTACAGGCAGCGTGGTCATGGCTGACCAAGGTTACGCGTCATTTAAATAATGTAACGGTCATTTTATGGATTGCTAATTATCGATATACGCTAATACAAACCTCTCTTTTGAATGGATGCTGGCTGCAGCTAGCATGATTCGTAAAGAGAGGTTTTCTTGGATTTCCTGTCAAAAGATTTCCTCTCTCCACAAAAAACAGTTAAAATAGAAAGGAAAATTAAAAGACCATACATATGGTGTCAGACGACGATTACTGGAAGAGAGGTATATAAATATGATCATTAAACCTAGAACACGCGGATTTATTTGCACAACATCCCATCCTGTAGGCTGCGAAGCCCAGGTGCAGGAGCAGATTGATTATGTGTTACAACAGCCTGGCATCGAGGGCCCGCGCAATGTGCTGGTTATCGGCGCTTCCACCGGGTACGGCTTGTCGGCCAGAATTGCTGCCGCATTCGGCTCCCGGGCAAATACTGTAGGCGTGTATCGTCCCAGCCAGGCAACCGAGAAGCGGACCGCTTCGGCAGGCTGGTATAACTCGGTCGCATTTGAGAAGGCAGCGGAGGCTGCAGGCTTAAAATCGTTCAGCGTGACAGGAGATGCTTTCACGCAAGAGACCAAAGCCAAGACGGTTGAGCTTATCCGCAAAGAGCTGGGACAGGTTGATCTCGTAGTGTACAGTGTTGCTTCGGCGCGCCGTACGCTGCCTGAGACAGGTGAGACAGTCAGCTCCGTATTGAAGCCGATCGGACCGGCCTATACCAACAAGACGGTAAACTTCCATACGGGTGAAGTGACGGAGGTAACGATTGAGCCGGCCACGGAAGAGGAAGTGAAGAACACCGTAGAGGTGATGGGCGGCGGCGATTGGGAATTATGGATGAATGAGCTGGCGGAAGGCGGCGTATTGACTCCTGATGTGACCACGATTGCTTTCTCCTACATCGGCTCCGAGATTACCAAAGCCATCTACCGGGATGGATCCATTGGACAAGCCAAGGATCACCTGGAGGCAACCGCGCTGAAATTGAACGAGAAGCTTGCTGCTGGAGGCGGGCGAGCTTATGTAACGGTCAGCAAAGCGTTAGTGACCCAATCCAGCTCAGCGATCCCGGTCGTTCCGCTGTACGTATCGGCGCTGTACAAAGTGATGAAGGAGAAGGGGCTTCACGAAGGCTGCATCGAGCAGATCTATCGTCTATTCYCCGACCGCCTCTATAAAGGGCAAGAAACGCCGGTGGATGAGAAGGGGCGCATCCGTATTGACGATTGGGAGCTACGCGAGGATGTACAGGCCGAGGTAGCCGAACTGTGGAGCAAGGTGACAAGCGAAAATATTGAAGAATTGACTGACCTTGCCGGTTACCGCCGCGAGTTCTTCCAGCTGTTCGGCTTTGAAACCGATGGCGTGGATTACGATGCGGATGTTAATCCAGTGGTCGACAATCCGAAAGCCATTTAATGAAAAAAAAGCGAGCCCCGAAATGATTGGGGGTGGTATTATCCCCTCATGGTAGACAGTGAAAAAAGAGGACATGTTACAATGAACTCAAATACTGGATACCGGAGGGGATTTTTGTTATGTCAGCGAAGAAAGGCCAAACCTTTAATCGATATAGCGAAGAAAGAAACGA
>NZ_JBNDYG010000055.1:0-43620 GCF_049893405.1 Paenibacillus sp. Dod16 | reverse complement strand
AAAGCAAGAACGATACATATCTTAGTAAGACAAAAAGACTAGTGAAATCAGGGGTCTGATTAAACTAGTCTTTAAATTGGTCTCACTTAAAAGATATAATAAATCTCAATTATTAATAAAATCAATCTCAATTATAACCATTACTCACATTATCTTCCGTGTTTTATACTTACATCTTATAAGCTTTCATCGCTTTTCTAAGCTCCTTGAACGTAGGGCGTTTGCCGTACATCAGGACACCGGTCCGATAGATTTTCGCTGCCAACCAGCCAAAGACGAGGATGGATACGATCAGGATCGCCAGTGAGAGCAGGATCTCCCAGATTGGGATATCTCCAAGTCCGATGCGAACCAGAATCGTGGTCGGCGAGATAAACGGAATGTAGCTGGATACCTTCATCAGCATCGAGTTTGGAGCGCTTAAGCTAAAGATCGCGATATAGAATGCCACCAGCGACAGCATCGTGATCGGCATAACCGCCTGCCCCAAATCCTCGGTACGGCTGACGATCGAACCAATGGCCGCATAGAGCATCGCGTACAAGAAATAACCAAGGATGTAGAAGATTAAACCGAACACCAGAAGCATCGGGTCGATCGCCGTCAGGTCGAGATTCATGTCCTTCAATGTATCCATATTGTGCGGCAGCATCAGGTTCACGGCGGTTACAACACCGAATGCCGCGATCTGCGACAGTCCCAGCAGGAACATGCCAATAACCTTACCAAACATTTGGCTCAGCGGAGATACGCTTGTAATCAAAATCTCCATGATGCGGGAGCTCTTCTCTGTCGTTACTTCAGATGCGATCATGTTACCTGTTCCCATCAAAGTAAAGAAGAAGAGAATAATCAGTGCATACACGACAATGTAGTTAATAACCTCGGAAGCCCCTTCCTTCTCTCCGGAAGCTCCGTCCGCGTTACCCGTTTCTGTAGGATCGATACCCCGAGCATCAATCTGAACCGGCGTATTCAGCTCATTGATCTGCGCATCGGACAAATTAAGTCCGTCTACAATGCTGCGCGTCTTCGCCACTTGCAGAGCTGCTTGCAGGTTGGATTGCAGTTCCGGACTCATGGCCTCGTCTTCAGAGCTGTAGACCACCGTCGGGAATGCATTGCCTTCTTTTGCTTCAAATTTCAGATAACCCTCGATAACGCCATCTTTAATGTCTTTATTCAGAGCGGCTTCATCAGCCGTTTCATATTTTACAAATTCATAGGAAGTTGACGGCAGGTTACTCCAAGTGGTTTCCAGTTGTTCGGCAAGCATTTGCTCCTGTCCGTAAACCAGTCCGATGCGGGTGGTTTCTTCGGAGCCCGCCTTATCTCCCGTAAACATTTGAATCAGAAAAGGAAGATTGATCCCGATGGTAATAATGAGTGCAAATATCAAGGTCGAAACAAGAAAGGACTTCGTTCTTACTTTATTCATGAACGTAAATCGGATAACAGTCCACATATTATTCATTGGATTCACCTACCGCCTTTATGAAGATTTGATTGAGTGTCGGCTCCTTCACTTCAAACCGATGGATCGTGCTTTGCGACATGGCTGTATTCAAAATCTCTTGCGCTGCATCAACCTGGCTGATCCGGATGGAGTAGCCGTCCTCTGTCCGCTCCACAGCCGTTACGCCTGGCAGGGCTTCAAGACCAAGGACTTCACCGGACGTACCGAGCACCACTTCTTCTCGAGGATACTTGGATTTGATATCTTTCAGGTTCCCCTTCACTACCGTATTGGAGCGATGCAGAATCGTAATGTTCTTACACAACTCCTCGACATGTTCCATCCGGTGGGTGGAGAACAGAATGCTCGTGCCTTTGTCGCGTAGTTCTTTTACCGTTGATTTCAGAAGTTCGACGTTCACCGGATCCAGACCGCTGAAGGCTTCGTCCAAAATCAGAATTTGCGGGTCATGAACAACCGCCGCGATAAATCCCATTTTTTGCTGGTTACCTTTGGACAGTTCTTCAATTTTCTTATCATAATAGTCAGGTACTTCAAACCGTTCCAGCCAATATTTCAGACTCTTGTCCGCGTCTTTCGCGGACATGCCCCGCAGCTGTGCCAAGTAGGAAATCTGCTCGCTGACTTTCACTTTCGGGTATAACCCGCGCTCCTCCGGCAAGTAACCCATAATATGTCGCAGTTCCTTGTTATACGGCTTTCCGTTATACAGAATCGTCCCGTCATCCGGGTAGATCAACCCAAGCACCATCCGCATGGTGGTTGTTTTGCCGGCGCCGTTCGCGCCAAGCAGTCCGTAGATTTCACCTTCCTCAACCTGAAGCGAAATCCGGTTTACTGCCGTTTTGTCCGCATAAATCTTAACTACATTGTCTAATTGCAAGCGTTGCATATCGTAAAAACCCCTCTCTATCCTAGTTCTGCACGTTGGCAGGAATGTTTCCGTCAATCCATAATCGAAGCACTTCATCCAGCTCCAGGGAACGGGTCTGAATAAACGGTATGCCTGCAGACTGCAGGATCTTCTCCACTTCCAAGCATTCCGTCGTTATAAAAGAAATCGTTGTTGCTGTCTCTTGTTTGTAACTCAGAATACCCGGCAGCTCCTCCACAATGGAGGCATCCCCTTGTATCCAGCACTCCTTCCAGTTATCCAGCAGCGAGTCCTTCTCCACCATGCCCAGCAGCTTCCCATGATGAATGAGTATGACGTAGTCCGCCAGACGTCGGATTTCATCCACAACATGGGTTGAGAGCACGATCGTTGTATCCATGGACTTCATCACTTTGTGCAGCTGGTCGATCATCAGCTTCCAAGCGAAAGGATCGAGACCGGAAGAAGGTTCATCCAGCAGCAAGAACTTGGGCCTTGGTGCAAGTGCAGCGGCGATCTCGAACTTGCGTCGTTCCCCTTTGGACATCTTGCGCAGTTTTACGCCTCGCGGGACATCGAACCGGGATAGCAGCTCATCGAAAAAATAACCGTCCCAAGTGTCATACCAGGATGCGCGAAAGCTGGCCGCTTCATCTACCGTCAAATGCTGCTCCTCTACACTCAACTGTTCAGGAACGAATCCCATTTGTTTACGGATCGAGACCGGAAGCTCTCCCCGGTAAGACTCGCCGAACCAGGTGATCTCCCCTTCGTCCGGAAACACGGTCTGCATCATCATGTTCAGCAGCGTGCTTTTTCCCGAGCCGTTAGGTCCCACCAGGGCAACAATATATCCTTGAGGAATCGACAATTCGATCGGGCCGATGGTTTTCGTTCTCCGTCGTTTAATGACATTACGAAATTCAATGATATGTGGTTCCATGACGTGTTAACGACCTCCTTTTGCATCGAATATTTCCCGAATCACTTCCATGAACAGTTCCTTCAATTCATCCTCGTTAAACTGAACGGCAAGCCCTTTTTCGACTGCTATCTTTAACGCCTCTATAACCGCATCGCGTTTATACTGTTCACGGGCCTGATCCCCGACACCGGCCACAAAGGTTCCCGTACCTTGCCTCGTTCGCAGCAGCCCTTCATTCTCAAGATCCTGATACACCCTGCGTACCGTAATGACACTACAGTTCAGATTCCCGGCAAATTCCCTTATGGACGGCAATAACGTTCCCTCCTCAATCTGACCGCTAATAATGAGCGAGCGCAGCTGTGTTTCAATCTGGTGATATAAAGGCTCTGCGCTATTTTCGTTGATCTGAATCGGAATTCGCACCTTTTATCACCTCGCTTTTCTCTTGTACATAAACCCGTCCTATTGCTATTCCATACGGATTCATCTTCATATTCTTCATGATAAGTCTCTGGTCTGCTGCCGAATGTAGGTTAATTTGCTCATAAGCAGCATAGACGCCAGTCCAACCATCAGCGATCCCCACATGACCGGAGATAGCAGGCCCCATTTGATGGAGGCTCTCACAACGAAATCGAATACGCTGTAACCCAGCAAACTAAGCATAACGGCCGTTCCGGAGGTTAGCACCATCAGCAGAAGAGAAATCCCGAAGTACCTCTTACCGCTGCACATATTTTCCCAGTAAATATAGGGTCCTGTTATTAAAAATCCGATGCCCATCCAGGTCAGTATAAATGCAATATAACTAGGGATATCCATCGCGGCTCTAATATGATTGCCTATCGCATAAATGACTCCAAATAATACGATGCCGTTTATGAAGAAAGCGATCAGCGAGTTCATGATCCGGCTTACGAAGATGGCCGAGGCTGGTACCGGTATACTCCGATAAAAATACAGCATCCGGGTGTATGAATCCTCGTTCAGATACCGGAAGGACCTCCTGCTAAAAAGGAATCCCAGCAACGGAGCGTAGAATACCAATAGAAAGTCAATCAGTGGATTAATGTACTCATCCAAATGTTCAAACTGATTGTCAATGATAACGCTGGTGGCAAACCCCATATACACCATAAACATTATGTTCCATACAATTTGCAGCTTGTCGCTAGCGAAGTCTTTCTTGACGATCTTCATCGCATTATGGAGAACTTGTTGCAATGCAGCTCACCCTTTCATTTCTTCATATATTCATTTCGTTATCATCGCAGTTATGTTTCACTGTGCTTAGTGTGATTACTGTGCTCACTGTGTATATCTTTATACACAGTATATAGTGTGTATATAAACAGTGTCAATAGAAGTTGTAAAAAAACACCCGGCAGAGATGCCTGTCGGGTGTCCATTACCCCATGGCGGCTCATTCAAGAGCTTCCTGCACAAGGGGAGTGTAGCCGCGGAGGAGACCTGGCGTTCGCCTTTGAAACCGGGAAACATCCATCTCATCTAATCCCAGTTTCCTGGTTTCAACAGCGACCGGAGCGGATACACTCCCCCTCCCTGCCCTCACACTCTCTAAACACCTGTCCGAGGCTTCCTGACGGGTGTCACTACCCCATGGCGGCTCATTCAAGAGCTTCCTGCACAAGGGGAGTGTAGCCGCGGAGGAGACCTGGCGTTCGCCTTTGAAACCGGGAAACATCCATCTCGTCTAATCCCAGTTTCCTGGTTTCAACAGCGACCGGAGCGGATACACTCCCCCTCCCCTGCCCTCACAATTGAGCCGCGCAAACAAAAAACACCCGCCAGATTCCTCTGACGGGTGTTCTCCCACGCTTACATTCCAAATATCACTTTCCATACAGGCTGAGTATGCCCGCCCGGATATAACAGGTACAGCAAAGTATACACGGCTACGCCGGTAATGGCGGTAAAGAACCAGATGATCGACGTGACTCTGCCCCATTTGCGGTGCTTGGAATACTTCTCCTTGAAGCCGAGGGTCAATGTCGTGATCCCGAATACCGCTGCGACGGTAGCCAGGACAATGTGGAAGACCAGGAAAACCTGATAATACGGTTGCAGATCATCAGGACCACCCCATGACGTATTCCCGATGAATACGGTGCGCGAGGAATAGATGATAAAGAAGATGACGGCTGCGACGGCCGCCCAGATCATTACCTTTTTGTGGGCTTCGCGCTTCCCCTTAATGATAAGACCCCAGCCAATCGCTACCAACACGGCGCTGATGACAATAAACGTTGTACTGACCGTGGGAAATATAAAAAACCAATCCATATGGATCCCCCTTCAATAATCCCCTTACGCCTGATTGAGCTTGCCGGGAGGAATCTCGCTAGGCAAAGGATCGTCTTCCTGATTTTCTCGTTTGTACCAATGAAAGAACACATAAGCTAGCATCGAGGCAAAAATAATCTCTTGGAAAAACTTCATGATGATCCCGCCTACCCGCTGGTCAATCGCAGGCTCCAGATAACCGAAGAACTCAGGTCCGCCAAATTGGCTAAGCAATGCCGAGGTATCGCCAGCTACGCAGTATCCCATCGCCTTCGCCCATACCACCGGATCGCTGTACGTTGCGTACATTGGCTCGCTCGAGAATATAATGAGCGCACACGCCGGAGTTAACAATACCATGTTGAGAAAGATGTATCCCATTTTCAAAAGTCCTGAGGACTTGTCCTTCTCCGGAATCGGGTTAATGATAGCCCACCACATCAACAGTGAGGCGATGAACAGGATCAAATAGTACAAACGGTGCACCCAGAAGTTCAACATGACAAAGTCATGGATAACCGGGACGTGATAAAAAGAAAACAAACCGTTAAACAGAACGGCGGCAACGATCGGACGCGCAAGAAAACCGAGCTTCTTAAACGGGTTGACCTTATCGAAGGCACGCCATATCCAGACAGGAATACCCAGAATCAAGAGCGGCATCGCCATTAAATAGGACATGGCCATACTGACCATATGAAACGAGAACATCGTATGCCCCAGCAGTTCAATAGGTCCACCCTGCGCAAGATAGAACGTAAGCATACCGCCTACAAACAGCGTTTTCCTTCCTGCGGAAACTGGAGCGCTCCCTTCGAATCTACTGCTCAGCGGCCCGGTCAACAGGAAGTAGCCTGCTGTTACGAGCAGCATAAATGCCAGGAACAAGGGACTCCATTTATCTGCAAAACTAAAATATTCTAAGCCCAGCATGCAAAAACCTCCCCTTAACGGGTTAAATTCTGTCGAAATTGTGACACCTTCCTACGATTTAAAAAAAGAGGGGGCTGAAGAGCCCACCTCTTTTTCATTTTACCACCAAACCCAGAACAGTGCCATGACAATACAGGTACTAGCTACGAAGAAGCCGCCAATCATAAACAGGATTGGCATCAGATGCCCTTTGTCCTTCAAGTGCATCCAGTAACCCATTTGCACGAACACCTGCAATACAGCCATAACCAGCAAAATGATGATCGTAAATGCTGTGTTGATGCCACCGGCTGCGACAGCCGCAAAAGCAATCGCAGTCAGGACGATCGAGAAAATAAAGACAACAATGTGTTTCTCAGGGCCTTCCACACGATGGCGGTGTTTTACTGTAGGCCCCTCATTAGATTGTTGATTCGCAGTCATTCCTTAGCCCACCTTTCCAAGAAGGTATACGACCGAGAAGATGAACACCCATACAACGTCGATAAAGTGCCAGTACATGGCAGAAACATATACCTTAGGTGCTGTAACTACGGTTAACCCTTTTCTGTACAGCTGAGCGATCAACAGGCTGATCCACACAACCCCGAACGCAACGTGGGCACCGTGGAAGCCAACCAGCGTATAGAATGCAGACGAGAATGCACTCGTCTTCATGTTAAACGATTCATGCACAACATATTCATAGAACTCATAAATTTCAAGGCCAAGGAACCCAAGACCCAAAACAACGGTTACGATCAGCCACAACTTCAGCTTCTCGATATTGTGACGGTGGAGCGCCTGAATAGCGAACACACTGGTCAAGGAACTGACAAGCAATATCAACGTTGCCGCTGCCGTAATCGGCAGAGAGAACAGCTCAGCTGCGGTTGGGCCTTCATTGTTCTGTCCGCGAAGCGCCAGGAACGTTGCAAACAACGTACCGAAGAGCACGGCCTCTCCACCGAGGAAGAGCCAGAAACCAAGAACCTTATTACGGCCTTCGAGTGTTGCCTTCTCCGGCTCGTGAGGAAGTTCGCCGTTTACATGTTCAGCGTGACTCATGCTTTACCCTCCCCTTCCAGTTCTTCAACTTCGATGTGATATCCATGATCATCGTACAGGGAACGAGTGATCATTGCCGCGAACGTAATCAGAAGACCAACAATCAGAACGATATATTTATTGAAGATTAAGCTCATGAACGAATTGGAGAAGTCCTCCGTGCTAAACATGAAACCAAGACCCGCGATAAACAGACCCAGTGACATTACAAACGGAAGGATGCTTGGCGAAGGCATGTGGATCGGACCAACCGGTTCGGATGGTGTCATCTCTTTATTGCCTGCCATCTTCTCTTTCCAATAAGCGTCAATGCCGCGAACAAGCGGAATTTGCTTAAAGTTGTACTCTGGCGGTGGAGAAGGAATACTCCACTCGAGCGTACGGCCATCTTCCCATGGATCGGCCGGAGCACCGACCGGTTTTCTCGAAGTGATAACAACGTTTGCCAAGAAGGCCAGAACGCCGATCCCCATCAAGATTGCGCCGATGGTACTGATAAAGTTAAGCTCGTCAAAATTCTGGTTCGGCAGATAAGAGACAATCCGCCGCTGCATACCCAGCAATCCAAGGAAATGCTGTACGAAGAATGTCATATGGAAGCCGATTGCGAACAACCAGAACGTCCATTTGCCAAGCGTTTCGTTCAATACCCGACCGAACATTTTTGGCCACCAGTAGTGGAGTCCGGCAAACAAACCGAATACCAGACCACCAACGATAACGTAGTGGAAGTGAGCTACAACGAAGTACGTATCATGGAACTGGAAGTCTGCCGGAGCAGATGCCAGCATGACGCCGGTAACTCCACCCATAACGAACGTCGGTACGAAACCGATCGCGAACAGGTTTGCACTGGTAAAGCGGATTTGACCGCCCCACATCGTAAAGAGCCAGTTAAAGATTTTGATACCGGTAGGAACGGCGATCAGCATCGTTGCGATGGAGAAGAGCGCATTCGCTACAGGACCAAGACCTGTCGTAAACATATGGTGAGCCCAAACCATGAAGCCCAAGAAGGCGATCAGGATGGTTGCAAATACCATGGAACTGTATCCGAACAAACGTTTACGAGAGAATGTCGGAATAACTTCTGAAATAATACCGAATGCCGGCAAAATCAGAATGTAGACTTCAGGGTGACCGAAGATCCAGAAAATATGCTGCCACAATACGGAGCTACCGCCAGCCGCAACATCAAAGAAATTGGCACCTAGCAAACGGTCAAAGCTAAGCAACACGAGACCTACCGTAATGGCAGGGAATGCGAACAGGATCATGGCCGATGTAATGAAAGCCGTCCATGTAAACATTGGCATTCTCATGAAGGACATTCCAGGTGCACGCATCGTTATGATGGTAGCCAGGAAGTTGATACCACCGATCAACGTACCCAGACCCGCAATCTGAAGACCTATGGTATAAAAGTCTACACCGTGCGTGGACGAATAGTCATTTGTGGAAAGCGGTGTATAGGATGTCCAGCCCGCATCAGGCGCGCCGCCCATAATCCAGCTAAGATTGAGCAAAAGTCCACCGAACAAAAACGTCCAAAATCCAAGCGAGTTCAAAAATGGAAATGCGACGTCACGTGCACCGATCTGAAGCGGAATAACCGCGTTCATCAAGGCGAAGATAACTGGCATAACACCAAGGAAAATCATCGTCGTTCCGTGCATTGTAATCAATTCGTTAAATACTTGAGCCGATACCAGATCGTTCATCGGCTTGATCAGCTGCAAGCGAATCAGAATCGCTTCAATACCGCCAATCCCGAAGAAGAAGCCGCCCGCTATCAGGTATAATATCCCGATTTTCTTGTGGTCAACGGTTGTAAGCCAATCCATTAACCCCGTGTAGCGTTTGACGCTATGGCTTTGAGCATGAGCGTGAGCCAAGGTTTGTACCCCCTTTTAAAGTTCTTGCTGCTGTATTAATAATCCAACTTATAATTGGCCAAGTAATCGGCAATCTGCTCGATTTCTTCGTCACTGAAGCCGAGATCCTTCGGATTAGGCATCGTGTTGCCAGGTTTTACAGCCTGAGGCTCCATCAGCCATTCCACCAGGTTGTCTTTCGTAGGCTTCGTGCCTGGTTTGCCGCTTATGTCGTTCAGCAAGATACTCGCAATCGTCTCACGTGATCCAATGCCGGTCAGGTTAGGACCCATCGCTCCGCCTTGGTCGCCTACAGCGTGGCAAGAAAGGCAGTTGGTCTTGAATTTCTCGGCGAGTGCCGCATCCGCAGGAAGCACAGCAGGTTCTTTAAATGCCGCTACCCATTTGTCAAATGCCGCATCGTCAACCGCTTTCACCCGGAATTCCATGAACCCGTGAGAAGGACCGCACAACTCTGCGCATTTACCAATGTATGTATCTGCTTTGTCAGCAACCAGAGTCATGTAGTTAACGCTGCCTTCTGTGTTTGTATCCATCTTGCCGCCGAGCGATGGTACCCAGAAGGAGTGAAGCACATCATTCGTTTTTAATTGGAAAGCAATTTTCTTGCCTACAGGAATAACCAGCTCTTGAGCGGTTCTTACGCCGTAGTCTGGATAATTAAACTCCCACCAGAACTGATGAGAAGTAACTTCCACCTTAACTGCATCTGGATTGTTCCAGTCGTTCTCTCCGTAAGCAAATACCTTTTGAATAGTAGGAACTGCAAGCACGAGTACCAAGAGCAGCGGAATCGCCGTCCAAATAATCTCCAGCTTATGGTTACCTTCTACTTGCTCAGGAATTTCATCTTGTCCCTTCTTTCGACGGAATTTAACAAGCACGTATGCGGCGATTCCAAATACCACAACCATTACGACGATCATAATCGAAATGGAGAGCTTAATTAAATCCAGTTGACCTTGTGCTACCGGACCTTGTGGTCTTAAGACCGACAAATCCTCTCGGCCGCAGCCGGATAACACCAAAGCAAACATGGCCATCAAAGGAAGAAGACGCTTTACAGCCTGCCACCGTTTCATCATTGATCTACCCCACTTTTCCGATTTTCGTAGACTACCATCCGGCGCAAACAGCGGTAATCTACCTGCACAATCACGGATGAAGTAATCCTGTCAATTAAAGCAATCACTTATTAAATATAAGTTCATGGGTTGCTTTTGTCAATCATTCACAGGGAGTTCACAAATTGTTCGAAAAGTCGTCAAAGTCGCGCCGTTACTGATTTTGCAATCGCTTTCAAACCGTATCCACCATCCCGCGACCCATCATTCGACATTCTTCACACCCTGTCAGCGACAGCCTTCATAGCTATATATACAGTCATTTCCGCCTTTTGAATCTATATGCAGCCGTCCCCCATTTATCTGGGCACCCATGATATAAGGAGGTCTCCTTCGAAAAGCCCTGATGCCTCACGAAGTAAGCCTCCTATTATTATGGTATATTTTTCGGCATCTTAATCCGTCAGGATAACAGCTTCTCCACGAGTAATAGCAATCGTATGCTCATACTGGACGCCCACCGATCCGTCCGCACTGGAAATGGTCCAGCCGTCATCCCCCCAGAACACGGCACCCGAGGGGCCCAGGGTAAAAACGGGTTCGATGGTAATGACCATTCCTTCTTTGAGTTTAAGACCCCTTCCTGGAATGCCGTAGTTCGGGACATCGGGCGGCTCGTGGATAGCGCGGCCGATGCCATGACCGACAAGCGACTTGACGATCCCGTAGCCTTCCCTTTCGGCAACCTGCTCAATGGCATAACCTACGTCGCCCAAGGTTGCGCCGTGCCGAGCAGCCTCGATCCCTTTAAACAGCGCTTCATGGGTGTGCTGCATCAGCTGGTTTACTTCCCTTGAAACCCGATCTACCGCATAAGTCCAGCCGGAATCCGCCAGCCACCCGTTCTTATTCACCACCATATCAATGGTCACAACATCCCCGGATTGCAGCGGCCGCTGATCGGGGAATCCATGACACACCACCTCATTGACTGATGCACAAGTGGCGTATGGAAATCCTTTATATCCTTTTTGCTCGGGCAAAGCCCCATTCTTCTCCAAAAATCTCTCGACCCTGGCATCGATCTCGCTCGTTGTGATTCCCGGTTTGATGACTTTCGCTATTTCACGGTGACACGCAGCCAATATACGTCCCGCCTCGCGGATATATCCGATTTCTTCCTTCCGTCTGAGCTGTGTCCTCACATCTGTCCACTCCCTTATATCCTTATCGGATCGATTGCTAACAATATATGTAGGGACAGATGCAAAATTCCCCCAGGAAATAGACTTTCCGAGGAGATGAGTCTGTTCACGTAACGGGAACTGGCAAAAGCAAAAAAACCGCTTTCGGGACATTTGCCCCAAAAACGGTTTAACCATAAACTCTAAATTGGTTCATATCATTAGTCATTAACAAGGTGAAGATGCGATGCGTGTTGGTTATTTCTATAGACCAGGTGCTATTACAGGTTACGAAACGGAGGAATTCAGCTTGCCAAGTTCATGCTCAACAACAAGTGTAAGCTCTTCTTCATAGCCCCCCATAATATGGTACTTCCGGACATACTCCTTTACAAATTTTTTCGGATCTTTAGGCCGGAAAATTCGTGTCATTTCCCGCAGACTTTCCTTAACCTCATTGTGACCTTTCGTTGCCATGATGGATCCCTCCCAAAACGTGTGGAATAAAATTACTCCGTTTAAAGAGAATGCCGAAAAGATCTACCTCATTAAGTTGAAGCCATATTGCAGTTCTTACGGTGACCATTAGGTTGATATTCAGCAACTTACCAATGCACCTGACACTATACATACCCTAACAGCATGCAACTGAATCATTAATATATTATATCATATTCTTCTGTTTGTTTCATCTTTCCCAAAAAATGTTTTTTGGTACTATGTTTTTTCATCAGGTCATCCCTTTATCCCCGGAATTGGTTAAGATACATTCAAACGAACCTCCCGCGACTCCAGAAGTCAGCGAATATCACAAATAGATACGCAGAATAACATATTCTAGATACAAGGAGGCCTACAGCTCATGCCGAACTCACAGTCTATCCTGCATTCCCCTGTCGATTTAGGATCCCCTATTCCTGCCGCTGAGCCTCATGAGGCAGGGCTGCACCTCAATTCGCTTGATCAGGTCGACCTGATCATTCAGAAACAATATCCGAAAATGCGCAGCTTTCTCCTCCTGCATGCCGGCAAACTCATCTACGAACGCTATTACAACGGTCACGGCGTTTCCTCGCTGAACGATCTCAGGTCCGCCACCAAGAGCTTTACGTCAGCGTTATGCGGCATCGCCCACTCACGCGGCGAATTACCTGATCTGAATTCCTCTGTCATGGATATTTTGCATCGATATGTTCCCGAACGAGCCCATCCGCTATTACACAAGGTTTCCCTTCATCACCTGCTGACGATGACCTCAGGCTTTTCGTGGCAAACCGGTAAAAAGCTAGGGGAGCCGCTCATTCACCGATTCCACCGCAACCGGAAATGGACAAGCTTCGCGCTATCCCTCCCTGTCATGGAACAGGAAATGGGCCTCTTTCAATATCGGAGCACAGATTCCCATCTGCTCTCCGTTGCCATTAGTGAGGCTACGGGAATGGATGCTTACGCCTATGCCAGACAATATTTATTCGAGCCGCTCGGCATTCGTCATGCCGCCTGGTCCCCAAGTCCCGAGGGCCACAGCATGGGTCACGTCGGCCTCTATCTCACCTCCCGCGACATGGCCAAATTCGGTCTTTGCTGCCTGAATGGGGGACGATGGCAAGGCACCACGCTCATCCCGGAATCATGGCTAAAGCAAGCCCTCGCTCCGCAGGTCAAGGGCTATCCCGCCTTTGGGGATTACGGATTTCAGTGGTGGACCGGCATTCAGAACGGGACTCCCTTCGCGCTTGCACACGGCCATGGAGGACAGCAAATCTACCTTTTTCCCCAATTGGATACGGTCGTCGTATTTACTGCCGACAGCAAGGTCAGCCGCTGGAAGAACCCACGCTCTCTGCTGGAGCGCTATATTCTTGACGACTTAAAGTCAAAACCTGCTGTATCATCGTCAGGCAGCTGACAGATCGTCCTGTGGCCATCCCTACACTTAGGAGCATTCGGTTCTTTCCCGAAACCGTAATCTGACTTACTTGCAAATTTCAGCGGATAGTACCTCCTCTTTCTGGTTACTTTATGCGATATGAATCATTTCTAAAATCAAGCCTGAGAGGAGCATGCGACATGTCCGGAAAAGACAAGGATCTCCACCCTATTTCGCGAGAAGAGGTTGAAGTAGACGGAACATACACAAATGAATGGGGACGGGAGGAATATTTAAAACGCGGCGAAGAATTCCCGTTCGATCCCCAGAAGGGCTCCACGGAGTGGCGGCTGGCGGAGTATGATTTTGAAAACCACCATCAAGGCAGGACAGACGAGCGTCTGGTTCCGAAAGAGAAAGGCCCTGATAAGCAAGTTAATGCCGAATCGCCTCTGCGCCATGATGTGCATGTAGACTAAAGCCCTTGTATATCGGCAGTGAAGAGATGATTCATCAGATCTGCTCATAAAAAAGGGTGATAAGACATGCGAAAATCGAAGCGGCTTCTGCTATGGCTGATCCCGATCACCGTCGTAGGGGCCTTATGGCTTGCTGCTAATATCGTGGAGCCGGAATACGCCTATATACCGCCTGCACATAAATTGGAGAATACTACGCAAATCCAAGCCCAGCAAACGGGCTTCATTCGCCAGTATGATATCTGGGGCAAGACGCTTACGGTTCCCGGTACCGCCCTGAAGGATCAGGACCCCCGTTTAACAGCCGCCCATGGCGCCGTTGAGGTGACAAAAGATCTGCTTGCCCTAGGGCGTCGTACATTGTATGAGGAATCCTTTGGCAATGAGGTGTTTTTAACTGATATTGTGGGGATCATCGGCGGTCCGATGAAGCTGAATAATATTGCAAAAGCCCTCGCCGAGTTAAAAGGACGGGGAACAACCAATTTGCGCGTTGCACTCGATCAGGATGTAACGATCGGCGGCAGGACCTACCGCAAGGGGGATAAGATTGATACCGGCTTTGACGTAGCCAAAGGCGCCTATGCCCCCGTTGGCGTCACATTTAAATATGCCGAAGGCAAGGGTCGCATCGGCGTTAGCTGCATGGCCTGCCATGCAACCGTCAACCGTGAAACGGGAATGATCGTCGAGGGCGCGCCCAACTCCGATCTGAACCTCGGTCTAATGCTGGCACTTGCCCCGAATAGCGCGGCTTATTTTACCCATACGGACATTACCAGCCTGGTGGATTATGTAAAGAACGAGCAGCGTACGATTGTAAACTCCAAAGGAAAAACCGAAGCGCTGCCGGATCCCGCCCTGCTGGAAAAAGCCGTTGACGAAAATCTGATCAAATGGATGCCCGGCACGTTCGATACAACCGTGGATCTGGTCAGTGACGTGACCCAAATTCCCGATATGTTTACGAAGGGCGATCATCCATACAGCTGGAGCGGCTTCGCTGCCGCGGGCCCCTTCAAGGGACTTAGCACCTTCAGCAACAATGTTCACGCCCAGAACACGGATACCTTGAGTCAAACCGAGGTGAGCGAACCGATGTGGGGGATCGACAAAGAGATTTATGTGGGCACCATTCTGCAAAATGCAGCCCATCGCAAGTTTCGCTATGATCCGAGCAGCGGGCTGAAGCCCACCGAATTCTTTAACCGGCTGGATCCCAATCCCGGAACCCCCGGCGTGAATGAGGTTATTAAGATTCCGAATTTCCCGAAGGTTTCAGCCATCGCACCAAACGGGCTGTACATCAGCTCGCCGGGCTTCAAAGCCGGGGAGCAGGTGAACGCCATGTCCGCCTATCAGAATACGATCCGTCCGCCGGAAACGGGTGCCAAGGATATCTCCGATGCCAAGACGATCAACCTCGGAGCGGAAGTATTCAAAAAAGCGCAATGCATCACTTGCCACGCTGGTGACTTCTATACGAATAACCGCGTTATGCGCGCGGCTGAAATCGGTACCGAGCCTGCAAGGGCAAAGGCTTTCCAGCGCACACAGAATGCTTTTGGCGCTGCGGAGTTCTACCCGCCCGACACGCCTGTCCCGATCCCTCCGGGTGCCAAAATGACCAAAATCCCGCTGGATGATATCGACCCGGAGCAGATCAAGTTGGGCTTCGGCCATACATCTGGCGGCGGTTATAAGGTCAAAGGGTTGATCGGTCTTCGCTTGTCCGCACCGTATTTGCACGACGGCGGCGTAGCAGTCGGGCCTAAGCTGACGCAAACCGGCGTATCGCAGACCCTTATGAAAGGGATACACCCCGACCCTTACAACAGCCTGAAAGCCCTGATAGACCGTAAGTTGAGACTGCAGGTCGTCGAGGCGAACCGCAAGGATTCAAGACTGAGAGACACCCATGTCACCGGTCAGGGACATGAGTTTTGGGTGGACGAAAGCAGCGGGTTCACGCAGGAGCAGCAGGATGCTCTCGTGAAATATCTGCTGCAATTGAAAATGAAATAAGTTCGGGATTTAACCATCATACTTTGTCCCATCGGCTCATAAGGTAAGGTATAAAGCTTGCCCTACCCCAGAACCGGTCTAAGACAAGGAGTTGATGAGATGTCCCCTTTCAAATCGTCCACAGGACTTCCCGAGAATCTGGCGGCTACGCTGTGCTATTTTTTTCCCATGGTCGGAGGAATTCTGTTTCTTTCATTAGAAAAGAGAAGCCGCTACGTCATATTCCACGCGCTGCAGTCCTTGCTGGCCTTCGGCATCCTGGCCGTCGCTCACCTGCTGTCGAGCGCGGTGCCCATCATCGGCCTCCTGGCCTCCGCCCTTCTGGCGCTGGTCGGCGTCTTGATGTGGCTGGTGCTTATGGCAAACGCCATTCAGGGAAAATGGTTCAAGCTGCCCTGGATCGGCAATATTGCAGAGAAACAAATGCAGCGCGTCTAACGCTTACACATCACGTAAAACGGCTGCCTCCATTCTACTATGGAGGCAGCCGTTTTTGATTGGACCGAGCAATATCAAAGGAAAAACGTCTGTCGACGTCCTGTCTGCAGAAGCCCGACCGCTAGTTAAGGAAGATTTTCTTACGAAATACGGAGGGTTAGCCTCTGAAATTGTTGTTTTTATCAACTAAAAAGCAGCCGGAGGCCATCCGGCTGCTTTCAGTGGGCATTGGTTATGCAGCATGCCCTTCTGCGGTATCACCTTGCTCTGTATGAGTGGGCTTCGTATATTTCAAGCCGTTAAAGATCAGGTTCAGCACAATCGCGGTCAAGCTGCCGGCCACGATGCCGTTATCGGCAAGAATGCGCAGGTTGTCAGGCAGACTTGCGAACAGACCCGGTACGGTTGTCACACCAAGGCCCATGCCGACGGAACACGCAATAATGAACAGGTTCTCGTGACGGTTAAGGTCTACTTGATCTCCTAACATCCGAATACCGGAAGATACAACCATGCCGAACAGGGCTACCATGGCCCCACCGAGAACCGAAGTCGGTACAAGCTGCGTCATGGCGGCAATCTTCGGAACGAATCCGATCAATACAAGCAAGCCGCCAGCCACCACAATCACGTCGCGCGTCTTCACGCGGCTCATCTGAATCAGGCCCACGTTTTGAGAGTATGTGGTATAAGGGAACGAATTGAAAATACCACCTACCACAATCGCAAGACCCTCTGCACGATAACCACGGGACAGATCCTTGGAGGTAATGTCGCGATCCACGATTTTGCCAAGCGCCATAAATACGCCCGTCGATTCGGCAACACTGACAATCGCAACCAGAATCATTGTCATGATCGGAACGATCTTAAACTCCGGCGTGCCAAAATAGAATGGCTGCGGAGCACGGAACCAGCCGGCTTCGCGCAGCGGGGTTAAATCCACTCCACCGTAGAATGCGGCTACCACGGTGCCGAGAATGAGACCCAAAAGAACGGAAATCGAACGCAAGAAGCCTTTGGCAAAACGATTCATGATGATAATGAAGGCTAGAACGCCGAAGCCAAGGGAAATGTTAAGCGCGCTGCCAAACTCATCCCCTGCACTTTGCCCACCACCAAGGTCAGTTAAAGCTACGGGGATCAGCGTCAAACCGATAATCGTAACAACAGAGCCTGTAACGACAGGCGGGAATACCTTAATCAGCTTACCGAATAAACCGGAGAATAGAATGACAAATAAACCGGAAGCGATAATCGCTCCATAAATAGCCGACATCCCGTGCTGCTGTCCGATAATGATCATCGGACCTACGGCCTGGAACGCGCAGCCAAGCATGACCGGAAGACCGATGCCGAAGTATTTGTTGCCGAATACCTGCAGCAAAGTAGCGACCCCGCACGCCAGCAGGTCGATGGCGATGAGATACGTCAGCTGCTCCGTCGTTAAGCCGAGCTGCCCGCCAACGATAAGCGGTACGATGATTGCCCCTGCGTACATTGCCAATACATGCTGCAAACCCAGCGAAAAGGTTTTGCCCGGACTCCGATTTTTATCGAAAATCGGTTCTTGCACCGCTTGTTTCTGTTGTTCCATGGCTTCTTGATTCCCCCCAATAAATTGTTAGCTTTCGTTCTATGCGAATGTCACTACGCCATCTTCAAGTGATGCAATCCGTACGAGCGATTCTACCCGATAACCCGCTTCGGCCAGCAAACGTCCTCCTGGTTGAAACGCCTTTTCAATAACGATCCCGATGCCTACCACCTCTGCACCCGCCTGCTCTACGATTCGGGCAAGCCCGAATGCCGCCTCGCCGTTAGCAAGGAAGTCATCCACGATCAGCACTTTATCGCCGGGCTTGATGAATTTCTTCGCGACCGTAATTTCGTTCGTCTCCTGCTTGGTGAAGGAGTACACCTTCTCCACAAATATATCCTCACGGAGGGTCAGCGACTTCTGCTTCCGTGCAAAGATAAGAGGCACTTCCATCTCAAGAGCGGTCATAATGCCGGGCGCGATGCCGGAGGATTCAATGGTCAATACACGAGTTACGTTCGCTTCCTTAAACAATCGTGTAAATTCCTTACCTACCTCTTTCATCAATACCGGATCCATCTGGTGGTTCAGGAACGAATCCACCTTCAGTACCTGTCCGCTTAATACAATGCCTTCCTCTTTCACCTTGTTCTGCAGTAATTGCATGATGCTCCCCCTTAAATTTGTTTACATTCCAAGCAAAAAAGCCCACTTCCTCCTTTCACCGAATCGCCGGGAAAGAAACAAATGGGCATAAACAGCAAAAACGCACCTTGAGCCATAGAAGTCAAATGGGATTGACCTGGCTTGTCCGCTGCTGCTGCTATAACCCGTAGTCCAATCATTTCCGGTGATCGGGTAGAGACATGCAGGCCAATTCCTGCACCTATACGAGAAAATGTATGATCTGTATACCTTAGAATGCTTACGTGTAAATGTAATATTTCCGAATGAATGAAGTATAACGCATTCCCTATGAAAAAATAAAGTGAAAATTTACGGAAATAATAAACTACCGGTCAATTAAACGAAAAAAAGCCGCCCCATAAGTTTCATGGGACAGCCTTCCTAGAGCATTAACTTGCAAGTATAACTTCAATTATCCATTCCAGAGGATCACCAATGGACTGGGGTACATCGCCGCTTACATCAACGAGCCGGATTCGAAGCGTATATGTTCCAACATGAGCTTGCTGCCAGCGGAACAGGATATCACTCCCATTCCCTTCCAGATCCATGTCCCCGGCCGTTAAACCTGCGTTCATCCGAGCACGGAATCGATCGCAACCCGTTTACCTCCCTACACTCAATGTGTATATCTAGCAAAGATCATACAATAATCCGATCCTTTCTGGATACAACATTTCCACAAAATATCTGACATGAAAAAAGCCACCTCACAGGTGGCTCATCCCTCAATATCATCTATTGAAATGTAACATGGATCTGTACAATTTCGGAGCGGGAACCCAGACGAATCGGAGGTCCCCAGAAACCGTAACCTGAGGACACGATGGAATGCATCCGGCCTTTTTGCAGATAGCCCCAATCATTCTCGAACATGGCCTGCGTAATCAGATGCGCCGGGAATACCTGCCCGCGGTGCGTGTGCCCAGAAACGATAAGGTCTACGCCCTGCTGCTGTGCTTCCTCCAGGGCATTCGGCTGATGATCGAGCACAAAGATCGGCTTGGATAGATCGGCCCCATCCATGATCGTGGACAACTCGGCCCGCTCCTGATCCTGTTTATCCCGTCTGCCAACCAGCGTCAGGCCCTCGACCGTCAATTTCTCATCATACAGCACGGTCATGCCGCTATGTTCAAGAGCCGCGATCAGTTCCGGCATTTCGCCTTCGAATCGGTCATGATTGCCAAGCGAGGCATACACGCCATACTTCGCCTGGATACCGGTCAGGATCTGATCGATCCCCTGACTTAAATAGGCATCCAGATCGTCATCGATGATATCGCCAGGGAACAGTACCAGATCCGGCTTTAAGTCATTAATCTCCTTCACCATACGCGCAGCGTGGGCTTTACCTGACAGGACGCCGAAGTGCATATCGGACGCCATGACAATATTCAGCTCCTCAATTGTGCCGGCGTCCTTGTCCACGTGAATATCATATGCACGAACCGTTGGACTGTAAGCATTAAAAGAACCGAAGCCGATCACAACGACCAATAGCACCAACACGATAAATCCCGCCGCCTTCTTCAGGCCCTCTCTTCGCAATGCCGTCAATCTTAGCAGCCACAGCATGATGTGCATCAACGGGAGCAGGATGATCAGGACATAGAAAATAGCCATCCAATACGATCCTATCACGCTCAGCACCGTGAGGTTGCCGAAGAACCGTCCTGAAATAAACGATGTCGAAACAACGGTCAGCACAATTATGTATATCCATTTGAGCACAATGGACGGGCCCGGTTTCATCCAGCTCCATACGCTTCGGCCTATATAATAAACAAGCAAGCCGTAAATCAATAATGCTGCGATTCCTGCAAAAATAAACATCTCCATCCCCTTCCGTACATCCATTATAACAAGCGGATTTCACGAATCCCAGCGGACGTCAGCGGAAGGCAGATGGGTTTATTCGTTACAAGCCCGTGCGCTGTTTAGGCAGCAGCTCGTTCAGCAGCGATTTCAGATTGCGGTCTTCGGTATATTTTTCTTGACCCATATCGAGTTCGTTCACACGTATATAAGTATAACTTTCCGCGGGATGTTCCGGTTTAAATAGAAGTTCATCCTGCGGGTCAGGTACCACCTTATACTCCATTTCATGAAACATATCGAGCAGCTGCTGACCTGTAGGATTCTCTCCTTTATCAACAAAAATCAATCCTCGGAGCTTCTTGGGTCCTTCCTTATGTCCCACTGTAAAATGAACGATGCATTCCATGCTCATTCATCCCCCTTCTCTTGGTTGTCATAATTGCGATTAAAGACCGCTTCATTCATACTCTTGCCAGCTGCAACTTTCATTCCCGCCTGCCTGCGGATCTTAAGCAAATAAACGCCAAGATAAATCCCGGCGTTCCTTATCTTTATGTTTATTACATTGTACGATGAACCATGATGCCTAACTGTGATAAAAGTCACTTCTGGGTGAGCCTCCTCATGTGCCAGTCGGAACCCTAGGCCGTATTACGATTGCTATCCCCGTCCATTGGGCCAGAATCAGCTTCATACTCCGCGCCCGATTTCGATTCCGCAGCCTGGTCATCCTGTGCTTCAGCGTCGGCTTCCGCATTAAGATACTGGCTCTGAATCAGACCAAAGTGCTCTCCATAACGGGCTTCCAACTGCTCACCCATATCCTGTTCAAGCTGGAACAATACCATCTCCTGAGTAAAATGGTGCAGCAGCAGCTCCGCCATTACCGGATGCTCCGTGATGACCGCCCCTGTATCATATTCCCCGCCGCGCATCCCTAGTATGCACCACTGCCGGTCTACAACAAAGGAGAATTTCCGGCCGCCTCCCCGGCGCTCCGCAAGTCCGTTCCACCCAGACCACGCCAGCGTTCTTGAGAGACCCTGGTCCGGGCCGTCACAAGCCCACAGCACCTTGACACCCCTAGCCTCCGCCTCAGCCAGCGGTTCACGCAGAAGCGAAGCTTCTTCACGCCAGACGTCAACCACGATCTCCTGTTTCGCTCGCTTCAATTCCCGGACGAGCACATCAAGCACCGCCTGATCTCCCTCCATACTAAGGAAGGGAGCGGCCGTGCCGCTTCCTCGCGGCAAGCTCTTCTCAACAAAAGCGAGTGATGCCTCCACACGGCCGGATATCATCCGCGTCAATTCCTCCGGTTTCAGCGAACGGTAACGGACGGGTTCCCCGTCCATTCGCTCAAGTGCCCCTTGCCGCTCCAAACGCTGCATGGCTGCATAGACATTAGAACGCGAAGCTCCAAGTCGTTTTGCCACTTCATAACCACCCGCCGGCCCATACTCGGCAAGGTCTACCATAATTTTCGATTCAATCTCCGTAAATCCCAAATTCCGCAAATGATGCAGCAATTGTTCCATAATATTAGTCCTCCCAAGATGCTCGAACGCTTGCTCTATCATTCACACTGTCTTATTAACACTCGCGCAAGGGCATGATCGTCCGAATCCCTATATCTTAAATCTGTTCAGCTCCACAGCGCGGACACCATTTCGAGCCTTTTGGCAGGTCGACACTGCAAATCTGGCACTTCACCATATCGCGCGTCGCCTCATCATCACCAACATAGTCCTGACTTTGGTTATTCTCCTGCCAGAAACGAATGCGGCGGTCCAGTTCCAGCTGCCGCTCCCGCTCCCGCTCAAGTTCTTCCCAGTGACGGCGCTCCTTCTCCTGCTCTTCCTGCTCGATACGCAGCTGTTCCCGATCAACCTCAGGTTCAGAGAGATCCATTTCCTCGTGCTGCCGTTCCGGCTCCGGCTCGTACATGTCCGGCTCGTATGGATCCGGATTCGAACGGTAGTCGTAGGTAGGCAATTCATCCTGTTCCTGTTGTTCTTCCGCCGCTGCATATTCATGTTTATCAAACACGATCTTACGTTCAGGCTCCCTCGGTTCGTCCGGTGCTGACTTCTCAGGGTGTATCAAATTAGCAAGCTTGTTTCCGCAGTACGGGCAGAAATTCGCATCCAGCGCGACCACCCGTCCGCATTCACAGACCCGCTCATTCTTGAGGACCGCAATGCGGTTCCGAATCGCTTCGATTTGCTCCTGCAATCCATCGCAGGTTTGCGCAAGCTCAACCATTTCTTTTTCTGCCATCGTCATGTCCTGAAGTCGGTAGCCCTCATAGAACACTTTACCCATCTGTAAGTAATATGAGTTCTTCTGCTGTTCGATTTCGGAAATTTGGCTGTTGAGTTTATTCACTTCCACCACGTGCTGCGCCTTTTCCGTTGCGCGGTTGGCTCCATCCTTAAGCTTTTGTAAAATATTCATCTATGAATCCTCCTCTTTCTCATATCCCGATTGACCGGCAGGCCGCCGGCACATTGTCATTATCACTTCATTAAGGTTATTAACGATTTTTAACTAGCCATAAACCGGCCATCCCATATTTTTACCGTTCGCATACTACTCGATGTGATGATCCATGCTCCTCATCGTCCAGTATACTGCCGCCATGGTGATTCTATCATACCAAATTCCTTGCCCCATGTGAAAAAGGAAGCCCCTTCCAACTGCACGGCTGATTCAACCCGGCCCCGAACGTGTATATGTTTAGAAAACTGGACAGTACAATGCCGGATACTGTCGGCCGCAGCCGCATCCTATTCCGTGCAGCCCTTAGCTGCCGAAGACTGGAGGGATTTAATATGACAAACGATAAAAAGACGTATTATGTTTCAGTCAATCACAACCTGATCCAGGATGTGCCGAACGATTCGAACGAATATGTCGTATATATGGATGATGAAGAGGTCTCAAAGCTGAGGGGGCTGCTCTATGAAGTCAGCAGCAGCGATCGGTATGCGTTTAAACGCACATTCGTCCCTTACAAGTCGGCAGATCATGACGATGCTGCCGAGCAATACGATGAACGAACGATCAACCTCTACCACTTTCTCCATGAACATGGGGATGAACGCACCCGAAAAACCATTGAAGACATGAACATCATCGGCAAGCTGACTGACACCGGCTACGATGATCCCGGTTATGAGGACTCGCCATTAAATAAGTAAAGACTATCAGAATGGTAAGCCTCTGAAGTGTATGCTTTCTTATCTCTTAAAATACGAATGAATCCCGGAGCCAAGCCGCCCCGGGATTCATTCGTATAACAAGAACATCGCCCGGTCTTGCGCAGGTCCTGTTCTACTTTATAGATTCGCAAGCCGGGGTACAAGGATAAAAAGTCCCGTTTATCCTACGACTATTAGCACAGCTTACAGTTTAATGTTCGCCTCATCGAAGTATTCCTCCAGCGTCAAGCCGCTGTCGGCAATATCCGGCGCCAGATCCTTGCCTACATAACGGATATGCCACGGCTCGTATACATAGCCGGTAATATCCTCGGCCCCTTCCGGATAACGAATGATAAAGCCGAATTCCGGCGCGCGTTGCGCCAGCCACTGCCCTTCCTCCGTATGCCCGAACGCTTCTTCCAGCGCATTGCCTGCGCTTGGGCTGGACACGTCTATCGTAAGGCCTGTCTGATGCTCACTCGTACCCGGCACCGCACTTACACGATTAGCCTCGGCTTCCCCTTTGGTACGAACATTGTTCTCGTATATCGTTTTTTGACGGGCATAAGAACGGTATCCCGATACGGCCCGGAGCTCGATGCCGTCTGCTTGGGCCGCAGCGAACAATTCCTCGAGCGCATCCGCCGCTTCTTTTCTCAGATGCCGTTTTTCGTGCGGCTCATCAAAAGAAAATGGAACATCCGGCTCCACGAGGTCACTTGGTTCATATCCATCCGGCAAGCTGCGCTGCTTGTTCACAACCACCGTCATCGCCTCTGCGTTGGTTACAACCTGCTTGCCGCCGCTTTCCTGGATCGTGGCCTGAAGCGCATTCTCGCTCCGCTTTGCCATGACCGGATCCGCCGGCTGATTCTCAGCCCCAGTCTCTTCATTGCCCGCGCCGCCCTCAGGAAGCGTGTTTCCTTCCTGACCCTCAGCCGGCGACTGCAATTCCTGACCCTGTTCCTTGCCGGAACCGGCATCATCCGATTGGCAGCCTGCCAGAATGGCTCCTGCTAACAGCAAGGATGACAGCATTGCGCTTGTAAATCGTGTTCGTTTTCCCGAAAATGCATTCATCTATGGCTTCTTCCTTTCCCACGGTTTGTCCTGCATCCATTGTACATTAATCAGAATGAGCAGAACAAACGGGCGGCTGTCGAAACATCCCGGATAATCTCCGTTTACGTCAAATATCCGGCAGATTGCCCCGATTTATGGCGCCGTATCTATCAAATTCATTACAATTCTGTGATGGATTGGTAACCCTTACGGAGACTTCAAGCTGCGGCGCTTCTGCTCGGCTTGCTTGGCCGCGCTGCGGGCAATCACGCTGAGCGCTTTGGACGCGCCGCGAACGCCTGGCAGTAAGCTTGTCCAGTCGCCGACTGGGCCCAGCTGATCTGCCGGAGGCGGCGGTGACAGCTGCACCGCCAGCTCGCTAAGCTGCGGGCCGGGCCGGTGCAATCGGCCCTCGGCCGCCGCTTCGGCCACCCATTCGCCCGGAGAAGGGCCGGAAGGCACCTTCTCCTTCGCGCGGGCGGCCTGCTCTGCGGCAGAGCCGCCTACCTGCGGCGGAGCTGCTTTGGCCCAGGCGCCAAAGACGCCGGCCAGCAGCGCTTCCCGCGGCAGCCCCAGCAGCGTCAGCTGCTGGAGCGGCTCAGCCGCAAGCCGCAGGGCTGCGGCAGCCAGCACGGCTGCGGCGTGTCCGCAGGCCGCTTGGCCGCAGGTGCAGCGGGCAGAGGCGGCCGGCTCTTCGCCCTGCAGGGGGGACGGCGCCAGCTCGGCCAGCCAAGGGGCGTCCTGCCCTGCAAGCAGGCGGTACAGCGCCTGCGGGTCTTCCTCCAGATAAGCCAGCACGGCCTCGCGGGCAGCAGGGCTCAGCGTCTTTACCTGAACGCTGACCTCATAGCTCCCCGATGATTCGGGCGCTCCATCCACTTTCCCTTTTAACCATCCGGGTTCGATCACCAGACCGGTCCGTTCGGCCGATTCCGCAGATTCCATAACCCACACCTCCTTGGCGTCCATTTTTGTATGCCTTTTTACGCTGCTTCACACGCCGTATGCAATCCGGTTACATCCAATCCTGCTCTTGCAGCTCAATCAACTGGCGCAGCTCACCGTCCGACATTTCCGTCAGCCATGTTTCGCCCGACCCGACCACCTGCTCGGACAACGCCTTCTTCTGTTCAATCAGCTCGTCAATCCGTTCCTCCAGCGTTCCCTGAGAAATCAGCTTGTGCACCTGAACGTTGCGATGCTGGCCGATCCGGAACACACGGTCCGTCGCCTGATTCTCAACCGCCGGGTTCCACCAACGATCATAGTGGAGCACATGGTTCGCACGGGTCAAATTCAGACCTACGCCCCCGGCTTTTAACGACAGAACAAAAAACTCGGTCCCCTCGCCTGCCTGGAACGCCCGTACCATCTCATCCCGCTCCCGTTTGGGCACCCCGCCATGAAGGAAATACGGCTCCTTCCCGTATTTACGCCCAAGCATGCTTACCAGCAATTCACCCATGCCTACATACTGGGTAAAAATCAGCGCGGATTCTCCAACATCCGCGATGCTGTCGAGAATTTCAAGCATGCGCTCCATTTTGCCCGAGGACTCCGCACGCACCGCACGTCCTTCGTCACGTCGAAGCAGCTGCGGATGATCGCATATCTGCTTCAGCTTGGTGAGGGATGAAAGCACAAGTCCCTTGCGCGCCATGCCCGTCCGGCTTTCGATCTGTCCCATCATCTCATCGACAACCGCTTGGTACATCGCACCTTGAACCTCGGTCAGCGGGCAATACGATTTCAATTCCAGTTTCTCCGGCAGATCCTTGCGGATATCCGGATCGCTCTTGAGTCTGCGCAGCATGAATGGAGATACGAGCTTATGAAGCTCGCGGAATCTCTCCTGCTGTCCCTCTCCCGGCGCATATCGCTGACGGAAGGCGTTAAAGGAGCCGAGATATCCCGGATTAAGAAAATGAAAGATCGACCAAAGCTCCGCCAAACGGTTCTCCACCGGCGTTCCGGTCATGGCAATGCGGTGAGGCGCGGATAATTTCATGACGCTCTGCGCCTGCTTCGTCCGGTAATTCTTAATATATTGTGCTTCGTCAAGCACCACACTCGACCACTGGATAGCGGATAAATCACCGCCGTCTCTTCCCGCCAAATGATACGTGGTCAGCACGATATCATGATTGGCTGCTTCCTGCAGGAAGTCTTCTCCACGCAGACGTCGAACGCCATGGTGCACATGCAAGGTCAGATCCGGTGCAAATCGCTGGATTTCCCGCTGCCAGTTACCCAGAAGCGAAGTCGGGCAAATAATCAGCACCGGACCGCCAGCCGATTCCGTATTGAGACGCTCTAATAGACAGGTTATAACCTGTACCGTTTTTCCAAGTCCCATATCGTCGGCAAGGCAAACACCAAATCCCAAATCGCGCATTACGCTAAGCCACTGGTACCCCCGTTCCTGATACGGCCTCAGTTCGCCGTGAAGCGAGGAAGGAATCGGGCGAGACGGCAGCTTCCGGGCCGTTTCGCCATCCAGTAAGGAGGATAGCAGACCGGTTGTCTCCACTTCCTCGATAAAGAGACCTTTCCACATGCGCTCTCCATCCATATCCGCGCTAAGATGCATCCATTCCGCAAGCTCCATCTCGCCCTTCTCATGGCGCTTCATGAACCGCAGCACTTGGTTGATCTCCTTCAGATCGACCTCAACCCATTCCCCGCGGAACTGGACATAGGGCAGATTCTGTTCGGCCAGAAACTTTAATTCTTCGCGCGTCAGGGATTGGCCTCCCATCGCTGCGGAGATTTGAAAGCTGACCAGATGCTCCATGCCGAGCACCGGCAGAGGATGCGCTTCGCCGGATGGTCTTGCATCCGGCATCATTTTGAGGGATAAGCCGACGCGGCGGCGCCCTTCCCTGCTCCATCGTGAAGGCATTTGAACCGTGACTCCGCTTGCCGTTAATTTCGGAACCGATTCCTTCATAAATGTGGACAAGCGGTCAAGCGACAGGGACACGCTCTCGGGAGCACGTCCGTACAAGCCAGCGGCCAGCTCCGGTGCCAGCTCTGCCGCTTCTCCCAGCTTCATCAACAGCTGCAGCTGAACCCTAGAATACATCCGTCCGCGGATCAGCTGATCGGATTCCGGATTTCCCCAGATGCTGCGGACGGGCATCGATAAGCCTTCATCCTCCTGACTGCGTGCCCAGAAGGACACCTTCCAGTCCTTCCGGCTCTCATCCAGGGGCGGCTCAAGCCGCAGCCCAAGTCCAATGGTCCCGTTCTCGGGAGGCTGATCCTCCCCGCTGTCATAAGGAAACGCCGTCCCTCCAACACGTTCAACGGCTTCCTCCAGCTCGCTCACTTCCTCCGCCGTCCCTTGAATGGGAATGTCCCGACTGACGGTCAACAGGCTGTTCCACCACAGCTCGGCCAGCGGAGATTGTCCCCGCCGGTAGTTCGCCAGATAGGTCCGCAGCTTATCCTCCGATTCGCGGACAGCCGCCCGGACTTGGCTGTCGATCACGCCGCACAGAAAAGAATACAGCACAATAGCCCCTGCTTCCTCACGAGTAGAAGGATCGAATCCGGCAAGAGCTGCCGGCGTCCCAATCGCAATGGGCGGGATATTCGCTGCCAGCTGCAGAAAGCGCGCGCCATCCTCGGCAGACAGCTGCGGCTTCCATACCGCCTTTATATTTTGCATCGTTGTCCGACGCCTGCCTACGGAAGGCACCTCGGCCGTCCCTGGTGCAAACTTCCCTTGCAGGAGCAGCTCCAATGCGAATCTGCTCGCTTGTACCCAATATTCCATTTCTTCACCAACGCTTAGTCCCTGAGTCTGGTAATACTCAGGATCCAGCGAGATCAGCAATTGAAATGCGTCTCCCGGTGTCAGAGCAAGCCCTTCCATCGTCCGTCCGCCAAGTGTCTTCCGTTCCGGACGCCGTGCGCTTTTCGATCCGAGAACTTTGGCCGGATATCGGAGCTCGGCAAGCCGGAGGGAAGCGTTAGCGAAGGGACGGATTCCATCCGGTCTGCGAAAGGTACGGACCACGCGGCTCCAAGCATCCACTCTCGGTTCCGAAACCTCACCGGAAAAACAAAAGAATACATCACCTAACCATACGCCATAGAGCGGTTGATTCATCGTTGTCTCCCGTCTTTTCCTGCTTTATAGATATTATTACTATCTTATACGATAGCTTCAACATTTCAAAACGATGCGAAATCGTTCTCACGCCAAAATAACGTCAACCTTTATCATACCATGTATTTACTATTTCGTAGTGATCTATGTATTGTAGATTTCTCCTATATAGGTTAATAAAATATCCGTAATCTTATGCAATCTCCGGTTACCGCCAGCAGGAAAACCCCAAATTTTTTCGTTTTTATGCGACCCTAATGCCGATCGACCGTATGTAGATCATACAATTAGAGTTCGGGAGGGTATTTCATTATGAGTTTTGTTGGCGTTGGTATTATCGGAATTTTGACATTATTACTGGGATTATTCTTCTTCCTTCTTCACATTGCCGTCTGCGTATGGGGTTATAATGACGCCCGGCGAAAAGGCCGCAGCCCTGAATTTGCGATTCTGGTTGTGCTCGGCTTGTTGTTCTTCCCTGTTGTTGGTCTCATTATTTATTTGCTGATCCGAAATCATTATTAGTCATAAACATGCTCCGCTGCTTCTTCCCCTTAGCCACGGGGCATGCTTATCAACGATAAAGACGGTGCCACAAAGCTATTACCAATAAATAAAAAGGTCGAAGCACAGCGCTCGAAATGAGTCTGTCTCCGACCTTTTATAATGCATAAACTGTTTTGATGACTCGATATTCCCTTAGGGACAGCCCCAATTACGTCAATGGATCATTTCGATGGCATAGCGCTATAAGCGCCACCCTCGTGGTTACTTCGCTTTCAAGCTTTCCCATGATTTCTGAATGCCTTCGAACAATTGGTTCTTGTCCACATTGCCTGCCACATAACCTTGCATCTGGCTGCCGAATTCATTCATGCCGCCGTCAGGGAATTTGTTGAACTCCCAGCTGAGCGCTTTGTTCTCTTTGCTGTATTTCATGACATCGTTCCCCAGATCGCCAAGCGTCTCGCTGTTTGCTTCGATGCTGGTCAGTGCAGGGATGAACTTGAACTCTTCCGTAATGTAACGTTTACCGGTCTCCGAAGTGACGAGCCAGTTCAGGAATTCCTTCGCTTCATCCTTCACCTGCGATTTGTTGTTCACGACCCAGTTGTTTGGCACGCCGATCGGAAGTTTGTCATTCTCTTCGGCATTGTCATTGATCGGCATCGGCAGAAGGCCGATGTTCAGATCCGGATTGATGCCGTCGATCTGTACTTGCGTCCAGTTCCCGTTCTGGGTCATAGCCGCTTCACCGCTGGCAAAGGTCGTGATTTCCGTGTTGTAATCCGTCGTCAGCGGGTTCTTCTGGCCGTATTGGACGGTGAGGTCGAACAGTCTCATCCATTCGTCGAATTTCGCGTTGCCAACCAGCTTCTCCGTGCCTTCATTCATTCCTTTAACGAATGCATTCGGATCTTCCTGATGGGCGAACGGAATGTTCAGCAAATGGTTGGCCAAAATCCAGGTCTCTTGGTAACCGTTCACGAATGGCGTAATACCGGCTGCTTGCAGTTTTTTGGCTGCTTCCTCAAGCTCTGTGAGCGTCTTAGGAAGCTCGGTGATTCCCGCTTTTTCAAACAAATCTTTATTGTAAATAAATCCATAACCCTCGATCGTCATCGGTTGTCCGTACAGTTTACCGTCTTTGGTCATAGGCTCTTTGGCAACGTCAACAACATCCTTCACCCATGGCTGGTCTGAGAGATCCTCAACATTCTCGAACCACGTTTCAAGATCGCGGTATCCGCCAACGTTGAAAATGTCCGGCTCGTCGCCGGAAGCGAACTTCGCTTTCAGCGCCGCGCCATAATCCGAACCGCCGCCAACCGTTTGAATGTCCAGCTTAATGCCGGGATGCTCTTTTTCGTATTCGGCTTTCAGTTTATTCAGAGCCTCGGCGATTTCGACTTTAAATTGAAAAATCTTAATCGTTTTCGTTCCACCCTCGGCACCACCATCAGCGCCTTGATTGTCCTCATTCTTGCCGCCGCAGGCTGCAAGCAGCGTAGAGAAAGCCAGAACCATGACCAGGAGCAGCTTACCGTATTTCTTCATTGTGAATCCTCCCTTTTTTTCTTCTATAAGGATCGTGTACTGCATTTGTTGATAGCGTTTACTTTTCCAGTATAATCAACCTTTTTTCGTTAAATCAGGGATTATATTGATCTGTGAGGGGGAAGGAATTGACCGATTGACAGCTATCCCTTCACCGCTCCTTGCGTAATGCCCTCAATGATGTATTTCTGCATGGCCAGGAAGAAAATAATGACCGGCATGATCCCCAGCACCAGCGCCGGCAGAGCCAAATCCCACTGCTTGGTATATTGCCCAAAAAAGGCGAAGGTAGCAATCGGAATGGTCCGAAGATCTGCGGACTGCAGGATCAAGGATGGCAGCAGGTAGTCATTCCATATCCATAGGGTGTTCAGGATGATAACCGTAACGAACATCGGCTTCATCAGCGGGAATACCACCCGGAAGAATACGCCGTATCCGCTGGATCCATCCACGGTTGCGGCTTCTTCGATCTCCATCGGGATCGATTTCACGAAGCCATGGAACAGAAATACGCTTAGCGGAACTCCGAAGCCCAGGTAACAGATAATGAGCCCGTACAAGCTGTTGTTAATGCCCAGCGTTGCCGTCACTTTCACGAGCGGAATCATGATCGATTGAAACGGAATGACCATCGCCGCCACAAACAGTGCAAACATGATCCGGTTAAAGCGCGTGTTCCGGCGAACCATCTGATACGCGGTCATCGCACTTAACATCGCCAGCAGCAGATTGCTGGCTACCGTAACGACCAGCGAGTTCCAGAACGCCTGCGGGAAATTGGTGATATCCCACGCCCGTGAATAGTTGCTCCATTCAAGAGTGGTCGGGAGTCCTGCCGAGTCCGTCAACAGATCACCGAAGGTTTTGACGGAGTTCACGAACAGGAAGTAGAACGGGACCAGGAAGAGCAAGGCTACGATAATCATGATGATCTCCGTGGCCATGGTGTTCAGCCGGTATTTTCTCGTGGTCTCCATTACGCTTCAACCTCCTTGCTCTTCGTGAATCGAACTTGCAGACTTGTTATGATGGCAACCACGATGAAGAAGATGACCGCTTTCGCCGTTCCGAGCCCGAGACGGTTATTCGTATACGCCTCGTTGTAAATATTCATGGCCACCGACTCCGTGGAGCCGAACGGTCCGCCTTTAGTTAAGGACAGGTTCAAGTCGAACATTTTGAATGACCAGGAAATCGCCAGGAACAAACATACCGTAACCGCTGGCATAACGAGCGGAATAATGATGGACCGCAGTACCTGCCCTCTGCTCGCGCCGTCGATTTCGGCTGCCTCCAGAATATCCTTCGGCACGTTGTTGAGCGAGGAAATGTAGATGACCATCAGGTAACCGGCCGTCTGCCATACGAAAACGATTACAATTGCCCAAAAGGCAGTTCCCTTCGTACCGAGCCACGGCAGATTGAAGAATCCGAGGTTGGTGGCATTACCGATCGCCGCAAACCCTTTGACAAAAATAAACTGCCAGATAAAACCGAGCAGCAGGCCGCCGATGACGTTAGGCATGAAGAAAATCGTCCGGAGCACGTTCCGTGTTTTAAGCGGCTTGGTCAGGAAGTACGCCAGTAAAAATCCGAGCAGATTCGTAAGGATGACGCCAAGCACCGTAAACCGGGTTGTGAACCAGAAGGCATCACGGAATTTATCATCATTGGTAAAAATGGTAACAAAATTATCAAAGCCGACAAAGTCGATTTTGCTTGACACGCCATTCCAGTTCGTGAAGGAATAATAAAGACCCAGAAGGAACGGAATGATCATGATCAGGATGAAAAAAATAGTGGAAGGTCCCACGAAAAGAAACTGCTGCAGCAGCGCCGAAGATTTTTTTCGATTCATCCCTTGATCTCCCCTTTTCGTTTAAGTTGTTGTATGATGTATAGCCATTATGCGGTAACCTGTAAACAATAAACACGGAGAATCATGAACCGTTAGGTGTAAAATATTGACCATACGCGATGCCCATTCCATAACTCAGGGGGTGATCCTATATGAAATACCGCAGCATCCAGACCCGGCTGATCACATTCATGCTCGCCGTCACAACCATTCCGCTTCTGCTGTCGCTTTACATTACGTTTACGCATACCCGCGAGTCCGTGAAGGAGCAGACGGTGGATGAAAATATACGGCTGATTTACCAAGGAGCCACCAATCTGATGAACTATTTGCGCGTCATCGACCGCGCCTCCCTGTCCGTATATTCCGATCCCCATTTTTTGCGCAATCTTGCCCTGGATCCCGATAATCACCGGGTGGTGGCCGAGCTGTATACGACCCTGCAGGCCATTCAAACGGGCACGCAGGACGTGCATCAAATTTATCTGCACAATCATTTGACGGGACAGTCCACCCAGATATCCAGCAATTTGCCTCGCAGGGAATTCCGGCAGGCCCCTTACCGTAAAATAGAAGAATTCGGCCCGGGCAATACGGCCATCGAGCCCGTCCATCAGGTGCACAGTTACGGGTTCCCTCCGCGGCCTGCGGACATTCTGAATTTTGAAGTTTTCACCTTCTATCGCTCCATCACCAACGTACCGTCACCCGACCAATATGCCCTTATGGCGATCGATGTGAAACTTGACAGTATTTTGGCCATTTGCGATCAACTGTATGCCAAAGGGGAAGAACAGCTATACTTGATTGATGACAAGGGAAGCGTCATCTACAGTCCGGATCCGCAGCAGCGGGGGCAACGTCTGGACGACCCTGTGCTCATGGGCGAAATCGCTCAAGCGGAAAATGGTTACTACGATGGCAGAGACGCGATGATCGTATATGAGAAACTCGATTTGCCTTATGCGCCCTGGACGCTTGTCAAACAAATTCCGCATCAAACGCTGTACAAGCATTCGACAGAACTAACGAGCATTAATGCGATTATTGCGATTTTAGCACTGTTCATTGTCATATTCGGCACGCTATGGATATCCATTCGGATTACAAGACCCATTAAACAACTCACAAGCTATATGAATCAGGTGAAAACCGGTCGGCTTGACGTGGATATTGACGTAACAAGCCCGGACGAGATCGGGATTCTCTCCCGCCGCTTCCGAACGATGATGGACACCATCAACAACCTGATCCTGCGTGAGTACCGGCTGGAAATCGCCAATAAGACCAATCAGCTGAAGGCACTTCAGGCGCAGATTGATCCGCATTTTCTGTACAATTCGCTCCAGTCGATCGGTACCCTGGCCCTGCAGCATAATGTGCCGCGGATCTATTCCCTGCTCTCATCGCTGGCGAATATGATGCGCTACAATATGCGCAACAGCGAGGGCAAAGTGACCCTGCAGGATGAGATCAACCATGTGCGGCTGTATCTTGAGCTGCAGAAGCAGCGGTTCCGTGACCAGCTGGACATCACATGGGATTTGGATCCCGAGAGCCTTACGACTCCGGTTCCGAAGATGATCCTGCAGCCGATAGTTGAGAATTATTTTAAGCATGGCATGAATACGCACGCCGGCGTCGGCCATATATCCATATCTTCCCGCATCGCGGAAGATCGCCGCTTGATCGTCATCGTTGAAAATAACGGGTCCTCCATCGAAGAAGCCGAGCTCGCTTTGATTCGCAGCAAGCTTGCGACCGCTTACGGCCACCCTGACCGGAACGATGCCGGCAATGAATCGATTGGGCTCTTAAATGTTTTGATGCGATTGAACTTATACTCCGACAACAAGGCCGGATTAACGATAGAGAATGTAATACCACACGGCGTCAAGGTCACGCTCGATATCAACGCATGGGAGAGTGAACAGTAGAATGAGAGTATTGATCGTAGATGACGAACAGCATGTGCGGGAGGCTATAGGGCTTCTGGCAGACTGGAAGCGGCATGGCATCACGGAAATTGATCAGGCCGCTGACGGGGAGGAAGCGGTCCGCTTAATCGAGGAGAACAAACCGCAAATTGTCATGACCGACATGCGAATGCCCCGCAAAAACGGACTGGAGCTGCTTACCTGGCTCCATACTACGAAACCGGATATTAAAGTGCTCGTCATTAGCGGATATGATGATTTTGAATATGTGCGTCATACGATCCGTTCGGGAGGCATTGACTATATTCTCAAGCCCGTTGAACCGGACAGCTTGAACGAAGCGCTGGCCAAAGCGGTTCAAACCTGGCAGCTCGAGGAAGAGAAGCGGCAGCAGATTACTAACCAGAATATTGAAATGAATCAGATGGCCCCTTTCTATATGGACCGCCTGCTCTCGGATCTGGTTAACGGCTACGGCAACAGGGACAGCGTGGTTTCTCAATTGCGGAACCGGATGACGCTGCCGGCAACCGGCATGATCTATAACGTTGCCGTCCTACGCGATGATCAATTTGACGAAGCTTTGCTGTCCAAATTCCGCAACAGGCGCCATCTGCTATCCTTCACGCTCATCAATATTTGCAATGAGCTGTTGATGGATCAGGGGGTTGCCTTTCGACATATCGACAAGCCCGGGGAAATCATGATCCTCTGTTGGAATCCGCGGCTTCCCTTTAACGACGTACTCGATCGAATCAATGACGGGTTCTTCTCCACCCTTCGCAGGCGGAGCCATTTCGGTGCCGCCAGAGCATGCGCCTTTCCCGATGATCTGCCGAAGGCTTATCTAAATGCCGTCCAAGCTTTGTGCAGCCGCAATCTATTAACCGGCAAATCCCGTATCCATCGCGAACGCGCCGTTGAAAGCGAAGGCTCGCGCACCCTTCGGCTCTCCTCCTACGAGGAGAAATTCAAACTGGCCGCGCTTAGCGGGAGCAAGGAGCGCATTGAGGCAGCCACGGAAGAATGGCTGCACGATGTGAGAGAGAGGGATCTCGTATCGCCGGAGCATCTGGCGAGATGGAATTCGGAGTGGGACTGGATCCAGTATCATTGGACGGAAAATGAAGTGAAAAGCACGCAGGAGCCCATCGAAGACGCTGAAATCTCGCAGGACCTCCCTTCCCCGCTTCCTTACAGCGAGGAGGGAATGATCTGCTGGGATCGCTGGCGCGAGCAGATCAGCGGAAGGCTGTATGCAGCATCCCGGGTTCTTACCCAGATTCATTCCAAGGACAGTCACATCATTCATGATATTGCCCACTATTTGGAGCAGCACTATCATGAGGAGATTTCCCTTCAGCAAATTGCGGGGAAATTCTTTCTTAGCAGGGAGTACATTTCGCGAAAATTCAAGCAGGAATTCGGCGTAACGTTATCGGATTTTCTCGGGCGGATTCGTATCGACAAAGCCAAAACGCTGCTGCTCAATCCCCAGATCCGGATCGCCCAAATCGCGGAGATGGTTGGTTACCAGGATGAGAAGTATTTCAGCAAAGTGTTCAGAGGGTTTCACGCCCAACGAATACCGGAAGAAACCTATGAGTTAAGTGAAGGGGCGGTGCCCCTTTCTTGGCTGCTGGCTCGATATTCATTCTTTTGGGTATATTCTATATATTCCAGACTGATATCAGGAGGAGATTTTATTGTACCGCAACAACCCGTACCGCTGGTGGAATCTGCTGTTTTTCGCCGGTGTAATTGCCGTGAATGTGTTATCAGGCATGCTGCCGCTTGGCGGCAGAACAACCGGGGAGATATCAGATATGTATTATACAGCGATCACCCCCGCAGGATATGCCTTTTCCATATGGTCCGTCATCTATGTGCTGCTGTTCTTTTTTGTCATCTATCAGCTGCGTCGCGACACCGGAAACCGCGATTCGGTAAAATCCATCGGTCCATGGTTTATCCTCAGCTGTGTATTCAATATGGCATGGCTTATTTTGTGGCACTATTTGTATATTGAATGGTCTGTCGTGGTGATGTTCCTGCTGCTGTTAACCTTATGGGTTCTATATGCCCGCACGCATACGATCGACTATCCGACGTCAGGGGAAAAGTTTTGTCTGAAATTGCCGTTCAGCCTATATATCGGCTGGGTATGCCCTGCCTTTATCGTCAACGTCGGAATCGTGTTTCAGAAGAATGACTGGAGCCTTTTCGGCCTGCGCGAAACCACTTTGGGGATTGTGCTGCTCTGCATCGGTGCATTACTCGCCATATGGATCGGCCAGCGTTACCGGGACAGCATCGTGCCGCTGGTCTTCACCTGGGCTTACATCGCCATCGCGGCCGAGCATCGGGAGACCGACAGCATTTTAATGACCGCCTTTGTACTCTCTATCGTCCTGTTTGTATATGCCATATGGCTCTTCTTTACCCGCAATCGGAGAAGATCGCGATATTAAACCGAGCCTTAACGAAAAGCTTCCCTTGCTCGTCTATGAGATTAGTTCGCACCCTTTTCAATATCGTTAAAATTCAATAGAGCATAAAAAAGGGAGCTTTGCCTGCATTGGCAAAGCTCCCTTTCACATGGGATCATATCGCTTATGGCTTAACGGCGATGACTTCAATCTCAACCAGTCCGTCCTTCGGCAAACGAGCAACCTCAACGGCGCTGCGAGCAGGGTAGGGCTCGGAGAAAAAGCTGCCGTACACTTCGTTAACCGCTGCAAAATCATTCATATCCTTCAAGAATACGGTGGTTTTCACCACATGGTCGAGGCTTGTCCCGGCTGCTTCAAGGATCGCCTTCACGTTGCTAAGAGACAGCTTCGCCTGCTCCTGAACTCCCTCGCCGAATTCACCCGTTTCCGGATTCAGGCCGAGCTGGCCTGAGGTATAGACGAATCCGTTGATTTCTACAGCTTGGCTGTAAGGCCCGATAGCTCCCGGTGCTTTGTTGGTCGATATGATATGTTTACTCATGGTCTGTCACCCTTTCTATGTATTCCTATCTGTGTACATTGTAATCTGCCAAGGGTGCTCTGGCAAATTTATTCAGCGGCCTCGCCGAGAACATGAATGACTTCATTGGTGTATACATGGTGGCCTTTCATATCCGTTAAGCCGATATTCACCATCGATCTGGCTACTTTCCGCGCTGGTATGGCCCGGTATGGGGCCAGCTTCGGACCTTTGAATGCAAAGTCCAGGGAAGTCATGAGAACAGATGCCACCCGCTCTCCAAACCGCCGCTCGGGCCGCTCGCCCAGCAATAATGACGGTCTGAACAGATGCAGCCCCCGAAAGCCAATCCCGGCCAGCTTTTCTTCAACCTCACCCTTGGTGCGAAGATAGAAATTACGAACCTTCGGATTAGCGCCTGCGGAGCTGACCGCCATAAATTGTCTCACCCCGTGCCGCTTAGCCAACTCCGCTGTCTTGATGACATAATCCACATCCACTTTACGGAATTGCTGCTGGGACCCCGCTTTCCTGATCGTGGTTCCCAGGCAGCAATACACGCTGTGGACGCCAGAAAAAGCATCGCTGTATCGATCCAGTTGATCCCATTCCACCAAGATGGGCTTCAACTGGGGATGCGTTATATCAGGAAGACTTCGTACCAGCACGCGAACCTCTTCAAGCTCCTCGCGCCCCAGCAGTTCTTCGGTTACCATACGCCCCACAAGCCCTGTAGCCCCGACTACGAGTGCAACCATTCCCACCTCGCCCCCTCCCTCCGTTCATGATATAAAATATGAATGACATGAAAGGCCTCTGCAGCCCCCGCTCTTCTATGCAGCACGAAGCATTCTCCGCCCTAAATGGGCTGATCAAACTTCCTTTTGACCTCATTCTACACCGCATCGGACCCAAGTCAATATGACTTTTCAAATATAAAACTCACATGAATTTCCCATGGCTCAGGGCCTGGACATCCAAGCTTAAAAAAGGCAAAAAAAGAGCGCAAATCAGGCTCGATTTGCACTCTTTCTCCAAGCGGTTATGAAGCTGGTCAGCGGTTTCCACTCCCTGCGGAGCCAGCCGGAGGATTCGGCAGTTTCCTCCGCCAGTAGCCCCGCGGTGGAAGATGCCGCCTGCTGACTGTCTCTGACAGGGAGAACTTCCTCATTCATCATCTCATAGTATCCCAAATGATAGGTGCTGACCATGTCTCCGTGTAAGGTAAACACCTTGCCGTCACGAATATCGATCACCTTGCCGGTCACAACCCGGGATTCCAACATGATTCGTTCTGCCTCCCTTATCGTCCTTTAGACTAGTCGCGGTATCTTGCACTCCAATCGGTATATTCACGCTCCGCCGCATCCTTCGTATGTCCGTAACGTTCCTGCAGCTTGCCAACCAATTTATCCTTCTGGCCGTCGATCACATCGAGATCGTCATCCGTCAATTTTCCCCATTGCTTCTTCGCTTCACCCTTCATCTGTTTCCATTTCCCTTTAAATACGTTGCTATCCATAATATCAGCTCCTCATAGAGTAATGAATGATGAAATGTAGAATTGCCTGTACTTGTGTATACCCCTCAGAAGTTTCTCTGAATCCTGGCAAAGGATGTCATCGCGAAGTTTCAGTCCTCGCATTGATCTCAAAGTCCAAACATTCAAAAAAGCTGTCTCCATGGGCTACAGCAGCTCCACGGGACAGCTTCATTTGTACATACATATCCAATCTCATAGTGCTGAGGGCTGGATGAAACGGCCTGATCACCCTTTCAGTTTGATGACCGCTCCCTCCCTTTCCCTCTCCTTGCCCTTTTCCTCTTCTTTATCTTCCCCAACCAAGTCTCTGGCGGAAGCTTTGAATTCAGACAACGTGCGGCCCACCGCCCGCCCAAGCTCCGGCAGCTTGGAAGGACCGAACAGAATGAGCACGACAATCAGGATCATCATCAATCCGACAAAGCCGACATTTTGAAACATAGAACCCAACTCCTTTAATATGTGATGGTGACCGTTCATTTGTAAAAGCCAGCGCTATTCGATCAGCCGACTACGTGGAACAAGAACAACTTACTTTTTCTTATCCTTGCCAGGGTATACCGCTACGGCTTCAATCTCAATTAACCAATCGGCATTCACGAGGCTCGCTACTCCCACGGTAGAACGCGCAGGCTTCACGGGATTCTCCTTCGTATTGAAAAACTGGGCGTATGCGTCAAACCAGCCGGTATAATCAAAAGCTCCGTTCTTGGCTGCATCCGGGGTTAAGTATACTCTCAAATAGACGACATCCTTCATCGTCAGCCCCTGCTCCTTCAGCTGTTTCTCGATCTCCTTCAGGATGCCGATTCCTTGGGTTTTGGTATCGCCATAGCGCTCATAAACCGTCTTGCCATCCTTGTTCAGCAAGGGCGGAACCGTCCCGCTTGTATAAAGATAGGAAGCCCCTTCGGGTATGATAACCCCGCTGGAAATAGAGGATGTGGGACTGCCGTAAAATTTCGGGGCGGGTGAAGCTTTGGTCGGCTTCTTATAGGCGGAAGAGCTGTCGGCATACGCGGCGGTTACACTCACCGCACTGATCAGCATGGCCAGCGCCAGGATCGTCTTCAGTTGATTTTTCATGGAATCGTCTCCTTTCGATTTACGCTTTCATTACGCGTTGATGGATGTCGGTTACGACCTCCCGGGCGGACTCAATGGCCCCTGCTTGCCAAGCCGTGATGTAGCTGATGTGCTCCCCTGCCAAGTAAATACGGTTATCCGGCTTGCAGAGGGTAGGGTAGTAGGTTTTCCTGTCGTTGGCGGAATAGGATACCCAGCCGCCTTCCTGGTATTTAGTCTTTTTCCAGTCGATGGAGAAGGATGCCTCGAACTCCTTCGGATACTGTGGATGAATCTTAGCGCCTTGCGTTAGTGCAAGTCGCTCGCGTTCGGCATACGACATGGCCCCGATTTTATCGGCAGTGCCCCCGTATGCATAATAACCAAGCAGAATCCCCTTCTTTCCAAAATAGTCTGTCGGCGGATAGTAGATTTGCGTAATGTCCATATTCGTCAAGCTGCTGCCGCCATATAAATATTCGTCTTCTTCCCAAAAGCGCCGTTTGAACTGCAGGCCGATTTTACCTGCGGAAGCGTAACCGACGCTGCTGATCGCTTTGGACATCTCCGGCGAGAAATCGGCCGGGATCTTCTTCAATACCGTCAACGGTATGGTGCAGATGCAATAATCGCCGCGGATTTCTTGCTCTCTGGCGGAATTGCCGTCCGTGTACACGATCCGCACACCGGAAGAGGACTGGCGAATTTCCTTCACCTCTGCCCGGTACTTGATCCGGTTGCCGATTCTTTTCTCAAATGCCTTGATGATGGCATCCATGCCGCCTACGGGATGAAACATCATCATCTGCTGGTCGTAACCGTACTCGTTGCTGAAATATTTGCCGAAGCCGGAATTGATGATCGCCTTCAAATCGAATGGATCCCGGAGCACACCGGCATCCAGGCGGCTTCCCGGCTCATCCTTATACCCGCCGCGCTCGGATCCCTTGTAGAACAGATCCGGATTCAAATCGCCTTCGGCCCTCAGATAATCCACCAGCTTCAGCTTCTCTTCCGCTGTCAGCGGCAGATCCAGCGCATTTTGATTCACGGCTTTGGCCAACATCTCGGCCACGTAACCGCGCACGTCGGCTTTGGCTGCACGCTTGGGGACGCGCTGCCCGGATAAAGCCCCCACGTTCTCGTTATAGTAGTAGCCGCTCTCATTCACATTGTTGAATGGCTCGATGGCTACGCCAAACTTCTTGCAATAATCCAGCGTGACGTGAAACTGCGGAATCCGCATCGGGCCTGCATTGAAGTGCAGCCCGTTATCAAAGCGGGAAGTCTGACGGCCAAATCCGATCTCCGCAACGGAGGTTCCTTTGCGGATCGTCCAATTGCGCCCGCCGGCAAAGCTTTTCGCTTCCAATATCGTGCAATCGTAACCTGCCAGACCAAGCTCATACGCTGCCGTCAAACCCGCGATTCCTGCGCCGAGAATAATAATCTTTTTGCCGCCGCGGCCGCTTAGAGTCAGGTCATTTTTTCCGGGAGGCATATATTCTGCTGCTTTCAACGTTTCCGGCGTAAGGAGCCCCATCGTACCCATCAAGCTGAAGACGGCGACAGATCCACCCACCTTGCCAACAGTCGTCAGAAATTGCCTCCGGGTCATCTCTTTTGGTTGTCCTTTTGTAGCCACCCTCGTTCACTCCTTCGCTAGTTTGTGATTGGATTCATGAGCCGATCTTAGCAGAGAAAACAAAGTTTGGCTTAAATTTTGTTAGGTTTTCTTACACGGTTTTTTTATTTTTGAAAAACGATTGCTTTTTTTCCTTCTTTTTCATAAAATCATGTCATAAATCCTTCCGAACAAAATGAAATCGCCAAAATTATTGCCGTTTTATCTTCTTCGTTTTTAATCCCAAGCCAGGAACAATAGCTCAGGGTTAACAATACTTACATAGGAGGTAAAGATTATGGAGAGTAAGGTGATGAGTATTGGGGTTGTTTGCGAACTGACCGGCTTGACGGAACGTCAAATTCGGTATTACGAGGAACGAAAGCTTATATTTCCGGAGCGTACGAAGGGAGGAAATCGTCGATATTCTTTTGAGGATGTGAAAAGCATCCAGGAAATCCATCAAAAAATGCAGGAGGGATTTAATACATTTGAGCTGAAGGAATTGAACAAAACGAAAAAACAGCGCTGCACGCCCATCTTCCGATGATGACCAAAGGAGTGACGAAGCCTATGGAGTTCAAGGGTACCATGACGCTGCTTGAGCACATCGCCGAACTTAGAAAACGGATCCTGCTGGTAGCTGCCGTCTTCATCCTGAGCATGGCGGCAGGCCTGATTGCCGCCCCCCATGTGTTATCCATGTTAAAGCATCACTCACCGGCCTTTCAGGTAACCTGGAACGTGTTCTCGCCTTGGGACGGACTGCGCATCTATATGAGCATAAGCATCGTATTATCGCTGCTTCCTACCCTGCCGTTTGCCCTTTATCAAATATGGCTGTTCGTCAATCAGGGACTGAACAACCGCGAGCAGAGAGCGGCCCTTCGGTTTATCCCTTTCTCCGCGTTATGTTTTCTTATAGGGGTTGCCTTTGCGTACTTTGTCGTTTTTCCGATGAGTCTTGCTTTTACGACAGGAATCAACAGTCAGATGGACCTTGTCGAAACGTACGGCGTCGCCCAGTACTTCGGATTCATGTTCAATATCATCATCCCGCTCTCCCTTGCCTTCGAGCTCCCCGTTGTTGTCCTGTTTCTGACGCGAATAGGCATATTAAGCCCGGCTATCCTGCATACGATGAGGCGGTATGCCTACGTCGTTCTGGTGATCATTGCGGCGCTGATCTCACCGCCTGATCTCGTATCTCACCTGATGGTTGCCATCCCGCTCATCGGTCTGTATGAGATCAGCACATGGCTGGCAAGCTGGATGCATCGCAAACAGAAGCATGTGAAACATGAAGAAAGCACGGAAATCGATACGGCTCACCAGATGATCTAATTTCCGTATTCACTCCTCGCCGACTCTCGAAGCAGCCGAGTACCCATTTATTGGCTGCCCTGAGGGCAGTGATATTTTAACGACAGGCGCACAAAAAAGAGGCCGTTTACCTGCATGGTCAAGACCCCATTTTGTGGACATTGGAAAAACACCTAAGCTGCAAACTGGCGTCGGTACTCTACCGGCGTCAGTTTGTTTAATTTCCGCTGCGGTCGTCTCTGGTTGTAAAATCGTATGTATTTTTCAATTCGGTTTTGTGCCTCT
>NZ_JBNDYG010000054.1:0-70726 GCF_049893405.1 Paenibacillus sp. Dod16 | reverse complement strand
TTATCTTGTTCACATCACGTTGACTAAATAACTTAATACTCATGGTTTTCTCCCCGAATTTTATTTCCTTAAGTATATAGAAAAGTACCCCGTAGAGTAGACCTTTTTTAGGTGTCTACTCTACGGGGTACATTTTAATCAGCCCTAAGCCTGTCACTAGACGGTTTACGGTTTATTTAGATCCGATACATGGACCTCATTTCAGTTGGAGACACGCCCGTATATTTTTTGAACTGCCTGTAAAAGTACGAGCTGTCCGTATAACCTACGCTGAACGCAATATCCGCCGTCTTTTGATCGGTATGTAACAGGAGCTGCGTGGCTTTCTCGATGCGGTACTGGTTCAAATAATCCGAGAAGCTTGCTCCGACCTCCTGCTGAAAAAGCTGCCCCAAATAATTCGGATGCATCTGCAGCCGCTGGCTCAGCGTCTTCAGGGAAAGCTCTTCCGGATAATGGTGCTGGACCTGCTCTACAAGGAACGAGACATGCAGGCTATAGCCCTGATCCGCTTCTTCCAGGCGCGCAAGGCTGCGCTCGACGATACGCCACACATGATTTCGGAGTCCCTGGAGCGTATTAATCCGGTGCATTGGCGTAAACACCTCGCTGTAATCCGGGTTCTTCTCCATATCCTTCGCCGCGATCATCAGCTGGACTGCCGCATTCAAGCAGCTTCCCCGGGGTACCGTCTGCTCCCCGCTGTCACCGCCGAGAACGGACTCGATATAAGCCTGCAAGGACGGAACGTCTCCCTCGATCAGCAGCTTCGCGAACGTGTCGGGGCGAGCGGACGGCGAAGAAGCCTGAACGGTCTCCGGTTCCGCAGGCGGACTGTACAGCGTCATGTCATCTCCGGCAATCAGGCAGGCGTTGAAGTGGCTCTTCGCCTTCCTGTAGCTCTCCTGAATGTCTTTGAAATCATTGAATCCCGCATTTCCTTCGGAGCACCACATGCGCAAGCCAGTCAGCTCCCTCAGCTTGACCATGGCATTTCTCATACCCTCCCGCGCGGCATCCCTCCGTTCAGTCATCGCGACCGACATCACGACGATATCGTCATCCGCATCGGGGAAGCAGATCACCTCATGATCTCCCCCAAGCTCTTCCGAGAAAGCCCGGCAATATTCATCGGCTAGGCTGGTCAAGCGATAGAGCTGGGATACCGGGCGTTCGTCAGATATGAGCCGCAATACGTAAACCTGGTAAGACACATAATTCAGCGGAATTCCGAGAAGCTCGGCTCTTTGTTTTAATTCCGAGCTTTTGATGTCGCCGTTGACCCATCGCTGCAAAATATTGCTGCGGAGAATCTTCCAATCCTCCTCGGAGCGAAACCGTTTCAATTCCTCGCGCTCCCAATCGCCTCGGATATGCTTAATGGTGGCTTCCAGCTCCTCAATGTTGATCGGCTTCAAAATGTAATTCTGAATGCCGAGCGTGATCCCCACCTTCACATATTCAAATTCTTCGTACCCGCTCAGCACTATGAATTTGGTGCGGGGATGCATTTCCTTTACCTTCTTGATCAGCTCGAGCCCGTTCATTCTGGGCATCATAATGTCCGTGATCAGCAGATCCACGGGCTCTTCCTTCAACCTCTCAAGCGCCTGTAACCCATCGTTGGCCGAACCAGACACATGCAGGTCGTAGTCCTGCCAATCCACAATGGTGGCTAAGCCCTGAGCGATCAAAGGCTCGTCATCAACAAAAAATACCTTCCTCATGTCGTCTCCCCCTTGCGAAGCATCGGTATTTCCATGCGGACCTCGGTTCCCTGTCCTTCCGTACTGTTTATAGTCACTCCGTAATCATTCCCGTAGTTCAGCACGATTCGTTCATGCACGTTCATCAGCCCGATCGAACGATGGCCCTTTTCGGGAGGCTGGAGAACCTTGTTCAGCGTGCCGCGAATTTGGGTCAGCTTTTCCTCCGGAATGCCCGTTCCATTGTCCGATACGATGATCACAACCCGGTCCCCTGCCCCATAAGCTCGGACTGAAATTTTATTGTTGTCTTCCAGCGGACGAAATCCGTGAACGATATAGTTTTCCACGATCGGCTGGACCAGCAGCTTGATAATGCTGGCACTTTGGATTTCCGGATCCACCTCGATCTCCGTCTCCAGCCGGCCATCATAGCGAATGCGGAACAAGTCGAGATAAACGGAACACATGTCCATTTCCTCTTCAACGGTAACCACCGTGCTTTTCTTTACCATGTTCTTGAACATAACCGACAAGCTGTATATCATCTGCCCCACTTCCTTTGCCCCCACGAAGTACGCCTTCATGCGAATGGATTCAAGCGTATTGTATAGAAAATGGGGGTTGATCTGGGATTGCAGGGCAACCAGCTCCGCGTTTTTTTGCTTGATCTCCGAGGTATACATTTTATCGATATATTGCTCCAAACGGTCGCCCATGTCGTTAAACCGGCGGGAAATCTGCTGAAGCTCGTCTTCGCCGGACATTTGAATGCGCGTCGACAGGTCCCCTTCGCCGATCCGGTTCATCGAGCGGATAATCCGCTGCACTTTTTTGGAGAACTTGCGAACGATCGTAAACGTAATCGCAAAACTGGCCGCCATAAACACCAGGGTGACCAGAATCAGTCCGGTTCTGAGACTCTCCGTGCTCTCTTTAATCAAAGATTGCGACACAATGCCCACCACCGACAGGCCCGCATTGCCGACATTCAATATGTTCACTTTGGAGGGTTCATCCAGCTGAACCCAGTCCCCGGCTTTCTCCTGCTCCAGGTGGTAGGGATAGGTTTGACCGTAGTACTCGTCCTCCGAATCGTAAATCACGGTTTCCTGTGCGTTCAACACCAGGATCCGGCCTTTGACCGAAACGCGGCTCTCCAGCCAGGATGAAATTTGCCGGGCGTCGAACTCCACATTCATCATCCCCACCCGATTCAGGGTCCACGGGTCCTTCAGCTCTCTCGAATAAGAATACGATCTTGGACTGGAGCCTCCCGGTGAATGCGAAGACTCGTTCTGCGGCATGGTATCCCAGCTGTGCTGCTCCCGGCGGGCGAACCAGGTCTCCCACTTGTTCTTGGAGCCCGCTTCATTATTCAGCTGCTGGTTGGTCCGGCTGATATGCATGTAGAAATTGTTCGGATAGCTGTAGATCGACACGCTTCTGGCGCTTGATTCCTGCTCCAGGTAATTTTTCAGCAAGGTATTGAAAGAGCGCAAACGCTGTTCTCCCGTCCTGGTGTACAAATCCAGGCGGTATTTCAGGTAACTCTCATATTCGTGGTTCAAAAAATAGATCAACTCATCGCTCAGCGTGGCATCTCCGTAAATCTGCTGAAATATATTCTGTATGCCCTCATACTGCCGGCTTAAATAAATATTCAGAACATGCGCGGATTTAAGATTCGCATCGGTCTGCTCGCGGAGAATGCGCTGCGTCTGGTATTGATAAACCAGGGTTGCCGCAATCGCGAACAGCACGATCATGACGGTCGAATACAGCACAACGATTTTGTTGAACATTTTTCGCTTCAGATGATTTAAATAGAATTGGCGCAGTCTGAAAATATGAAACACACCCTGTTCTATAATGGTCACTTCGGCACCCAGTGTACACCCTTTCCGTAAACCCGGCAATTGAAATTTGCATCTTTATGAAGCTCAAAGAAATAAATCACGCGCTTTCCGAGGCCCACTAATGCGGCACTCCGCTTCATGCCACCGAACGCGGCATAAACGTATTCTAGTATGGAATTGATGAATTGCGAAGGCGGCAAGGAATGGCATCCCGTTCGTTCTGACCGAACGCGAAATGGAAATGCTAATCGTTGCTAGTCTTTTGAAATATTAATTTTGCGGGCAACAGGAGGGGCTTTTTCCTCCTCAATCGTGTCGATGACACTGTCGATCACGGATCGCGATGCAAGCAGCCATTCCTTGACCGCGTTTTTTACATGCTCCTTGGTTTGATGTCGCTCCAGATTTTCCAACAAACGCTCCACTCGAAGCAGATTTTCCATCATTCGTTCCCTCCTAAGCTCTGCGCTTCTCATTGATCTTCAACCTTTCCTTGTGCAGTCAATTCCCGTTTGCCGAAACGGATGATAAGACGGTCCTTCGCATACCTTGCGCCTATAACTTCGCGGCCCATCAGCGTTCTTGGTAGGATGACCTTGCGTTTGTAGGCGCCTGCATCTACCGTTAATTCGCCACCTGTCTGCGTTAAATCAAGATCCGCCTTCTCGACAAAAGGAATGGTAAGCTCCAGCAGCATGTCTCCATCATCCTCCCGGATCGTCTCCGTTCTGCCACGATATAACATGGCAGAAGGAACCTGCTCTCCATAAACGATATCCGCTAATTCCTCAAGAATAGGGAGTCCGATAACTTCCTTTTGCATCATAGGCGCCTTCAGAATCGGAAGCGGCTGAAAGTTCAATACGATTTCTTCCTCGTATTTCTTTTGAATGTCCCGCCAATGCGCGAAGAATCCTTTCCCTGCCTCATCCGGCAGCACCCGATTAACGATAATGGCATCCGTATTGAACCCGAACAGATTCAAATAGGTAAAGGAGCGCTTCGCTTCGGCAAGCACCATCTTCTCCGGATTCAGCACGATCCTGACCGACGTGATCTCCGGATCCAGAACGAGCCGCTGCATTTCCTCCAAGCCGCGTGCTAACCGCTCGATGCTGTCCAGCACGTCATCCGAAGGAAGATCGATATCCTTTACAATTTTGGCCACGGGCCGCACGATCTTGATCAATTTGCGTTCAGTCGGGAATATCTTCTCCAGCCACCAATTCAATACGTTTGGATAGCTAAGCAGCCGCAGCGTCTCTCCGGTCGGGGCGCAATCCACCACCAGTACGTCATATTGCCCGCTTTCAGCATGTTCCTTGATTTTCAGCAAACTGAAAAGCTCCTCCATGCCTGGGAACACGAGCATTTCTTCTGTAGTGACATCTTTAAGCTGCGCTTTGTCGAGTAATTTCGTGATCCAGCCCTGGACGGTTCCCCAATTGCGCTCCGTCTCGCGGATCGCGTTCACTTCCTGCCCCCACAAGTTGTCGCTGATTTGGACGGGATCCGGTCCGATCGGTACCGCCAGCGAATCTGCTAAGCTATGTGCCGCATCTGTGCTGAGAATAAGGGTCCGTTTGCCTTGTTTGGCCATTTTCACTGCCGTCGCCGCCGCAATACTCGTCTTGCCGACGCCACCTTTGCCTGTGTAGATGATGATCCTCATATCCATCCGCTCCTTTTAGTACGATTTCGTAGTAAATAGCCGAGAAAATCCGGCTTGAACCGGTTATTCCTCAATCTGAATCTTTACAGAGTGACGTTTCTTTTCTTGAAGCGTTACAGGTCCCCCATCCTGGAAGACTCTGGCTGCCTTGAACAGTAGTGTCGTGAATTGCTCCATTTCCTCAGGCGTAAATGCCGTCTCCAATCTGCTCAGCATCGCCATCATGATTTGCTCCCATTCCTTTGCCAGCTGCAGACCTTCCTGCGTCAGCGTGACGAGCTTAACCCGTTGATCTTGTGCAGACGTAGCCCGTGCAATCAAGCCTTTACGTTCAAGCCGTTTAGCTATGCTTGTCATCGAACTTAAAGGCGCCCCCATCTCGGAGGCCAGCTGCGACATCGTCAAATCTCCGCGGAGGAGCAAAATAAGCAGCGTTGACATATCGGAGCGAGTCACTTTTTGTTCGAGCTGAAGCGTATCGGTCATAAAAGCAAACGGACGCAGACCGGTCTTGAGGAAAAGGTCATATAGGTGTTGGATACCGGTCACTCCTTTTCGTACGATTTCGCAATAATACGTCTGCCCTTACTTTAATACGATTTCGTAATAAAATCAATCACCTGCCGATTTTTTAATACGATGTTTTTATTAGCAGGTAAAACCTATGATTGACAGCACTTCATGCACAGTGTTACATTGATTTCCAGTAATTACTACGAAATCGTATTAATATTTGGTTGGAGGTGCATGGTTATGGATTGGAATAGTATGGTCTTGACTACAGCCGGTGTCATCGGCGGCGGCACGGCAGTGGCACACGGCATTCTCATGAAACGGGTGATCATTAAGCCGATGGAGACGGTTTTTGAAGCGGATGGGCGCATATCTGCGCCGCTGCGAAGGCTTGGGACGCTGCTTTTACATTTCAGCACATTCAACTGGTTACTCAGCGGGCTCTTTTTGATTGCAGCCGCGATCTGGTTCGGGCAGGAGGCAAGACTCGTGACGGGTCTGCTAGCTGGCAGTTCTTTTCTGTACGGTGCAATCATCTCTTTTTGGGTAATGCGTCGCCTTCATCCCAGCTGGATCTTGATGACCGTTGCGCTCATTCTGACCGTCTTGGGACTAACGCTGCCATAGGGCTAGTATATAAACCCGAAATTATGGGGCCCAATCAAAAATATGGTACCTATCCTTCTGATTATGAAATTCGATAGAATAAAGATATTCCTTCGATGTAAGCGTTTTCCATTACGCGCATAGTCTGGGAGAATCCATATTTTTTTAAGGGAGGGTATTTATGAAGCGATCTCAAATTTCGGAAAGGCGGTATAGGCAAAAGGTATTGAGTTTGTTCTTGGCGGTCATAATGCTGGCTGGCATCGGCTTATTGCCGACTTTGAAGATTCAGGCAGCTGACGCTGCTGGAACCACCATCACCTCGATGTCTTATTTTTCAGCTGCGGACGGACCTGTCATCACAAAATCAGGAGTCGGGCAGGCCAGCTACGGTTTTGTCATGCCGCTATTCAACGGTGGCTCTGCCACCTGGAATGATGTTGCCCAGGACCTGGGAGTAAAGGTGAGAGTAAATGGCAGCTGGGTCGATATCGACAGTGTCGGCAGCTTTGTCTATAACCAGAACTGGGGCCACTGGAACGACGGCGGCTTTACCGGCTATTGGTTCACGCTCTCCGCAACAACGGAGATTCAGCTGTACTCCAAAGCCAATGGGGTCACGCTTGAATATTCACTCGTCTTTGAAAACATCAACAAAACAACCATCACGGCGATGACTCCGACGCAAGGACCGCAAATTACAGCAGGATTTACGGGCGGTGCCGGCTTTACCTATCCGATATTCAATAACGATCCGTCCATAACCTATGCGGCCGTAGCGGATGATTTGAAAGTGTATGTGAAGCCTGTCAACAGCAGCCAATGGATCGATATTGATAACAATGCAGCCAGCGGCTGGATCTATGATCAGAACTTTGGTCAATTTACCGATGGAGGCGGCGGCTATTGGTTTAACGTAACGGAATCGATTAACGTCAAATTAGAATCGAAGACCTCTTCGGCTAACATCGTGTATACGATCACCTTTAATGAGCCCGTAAGAAACTCTTATGTCCTTACGCCTTATGAAGGAACGACCTTTACAGCTGATGCAAGCGGCGCTATCGGCATCCCGCTGCCTAAGATTGATGGAGGCGCTCCAATCGGCACAGAGCTTGACAATTTCGTATACCAGATTAACATCAACGGGCAATGGGTGGATCTGGACAATTCAAGCCAGAGCGGATTTATATATGCCGCTAATGGCTACAATAACATGTCCGATGCCAACCAGTGGGGATATTGGGCCGACCATATCTATGGCCTATGGTTCCAGCCGATCCAGGAGGATATGCAGATCCGTATCGGCTATCCGCTAAATGGGCAGGCAGGTGGAAGTGTGGGCAGCAATTACGTTAACTATACCTTGATTGGCAACCCGGATGCTCCGCGTCCGGATGTAACCGACCAGGAGGATATTCCGATCGGAACGCCAAGCGACTCTGCCATCGAGGACATGAATCTCATCTGGCAGGATGAGTTTAACGGGACGACGCTCGATAACAGCAAATGGAATTATGAAACAGGGTATTATCTCAATGATGATCCGAATACCTGGGGTTGGGGCAACTCGGAGCTGCAGCACTATACCAATAGTGCGCAAAATGTATTTGTACAGGACGGAAAGCTTAATATCAAGGCCTTGAATGAGCCAAAATCCTTTCCGCAGGATCCAAATCGGTATGCACAATACTCCTCTGGCAAAATTAACACCAAAGATCATTTCTCCCTCACATACGGCCGAGTGGATTTCCGTGCCAAGCTGCCTACCGGCAACGGCATCTGGCCTGCGCTCTGGATGCTTCCCCAGGATCATGTGTACGGAACATGGGCATCCTCCGGCGAAATCGATGTGATGGAAGCAAGGGGACGCTTGCCTGGAGCGACGAGCGGCGCCGTACACTTTGGGGGCCAATGGCCGACGAACCGGCATCTTTCCGGTGAGTATCACTTCCCTGAAGGGCAAACCTTTGCCAATGACTATCATGTCTATTCGGTCGTCTGGGAAGAGGACAATATTAAATGGTATGTGGATGGCAAGTTCTTCTTTAAGGTAACCCGCGATCAATGGTATTCCGCAGCTGCGCCGAACAATCCGAACGCCCCATTCGATCAGCCGTTCTACCTCATTATGAACCTGGCGATCGGCGGTAGCTTTGACGGCGGCCGGACCCCGGATCCGTCCGATATCCCTACAACGATGCAGGTGGACTATGTCCGTGTTTATAAAGAAGGGCAAGGCGGTGGCCAGAATCCAGGAAACGTGTCTGTTACCGGCGTAACGGTGAATCCGACCACGGCACAGGTGAAAGTCGGTCAGAGTGTTCAACTAAACGCCAGCGTGGCGCCGTCCAATGCAACGAATAAGCAGGTCACGTGGTCGGTTGCGAGCAGCGGCATCGCATCCGTGAGCGCAAACGGTCTCGTGACCGGGCTCTCTCCGGGCACGACAACCGTCACGGCGACAACCGCTGACGGTAATAAAACAGTTAGCGCTTCGATTACCGTTGTACCGGCACCATCCACCGTGATTGTCATCGGTGATGAGGCGAAGGGCCTGAAGAAGATCGGCGATGACCTGCTGTTCTATGTCAATGGCGCGACCTTTGCCGATTTACATTATAAGATCAATAATGGCGGGCAATTAAACGTAGCCATGGCCCCAACGGGGAACGGCAGCTATACCTACCCTGTCAATAACCTGAAGCATGGGGATACGGTCGAGTACTTCTTTACCTATAACCCGGGGCAAGGAGCCCTGGACACGCCTTGGCTTACGTATGTTCATGGGGTAACGCAAGGAACACCGGAGTAAACCGGGTAAGCTTTGCCAGACATGTCGCTGCCGGTAACCGGTGCCTGCTCCGGGTTGCAACCGCGCAATGTTAATGAAATCAGGGCAAACAGAAGGCCGTCGACATCATCGACGGCCTTTCTTCAGCAGATCAGCTATCGTTGGTTCTCGGTTAAGCTTAACCGCTACACCAAAGTTTCGTGGCCAAGTATGGAGAATATTTTTAAACGGATCCAGACTTATATGTTTCGTACCAACCATAGGGCCAATAATGGGGAACAAAAGAGATACTACCGTAACATTTAGTAAGAGCGATTGATTCCCCCCCCCCACTTTTACGACCTGGCACGCATTGAAATGAATCAGAAGGAACTGGCATGGTCTTCGCTCTCTCTCCAAATTGGTTGAAGAAGTCTTCTTGTCCTTCTATGAACAATTTGAGGAAAAGCAGATTGATCTCGATATCAAATCTAATCTAAACCTTATTCATTGTATGGTCCAAGGGATGATTATCCGAGAACAAATCCGGATTGTCCTTAAGCATTTCCGTAATGACATCCGCCACCGCGGCCGCATCGCATACCCGGACAACGGCATCGCCAAGATGTCCCTTATGCATCGCGCCCCGACTCTCCAGAACCTCATCGACCTTCCAGAAATGCTCCGACCACGATAACCCGCAATGCCTGCGGGAAGGCACGGGGATTTCCGTCCCATCCGGTAACACCGTATACAGCTTCTCATGGTCATCCGTTAACCTGACTGGAATGTCCACCCACTCTTCGACTCCATGAATAAAAGTGTTGCGCTTTAAATCGACCCCTACTAGCAATATGGTCGCCCTTCGGTCGAGCAGCTTCCCCCAGGCAGAACCTCTAGCGCATGGCGTATCGAAACGATGATCGTCGTTTGTGAACGCTTTGGCATCCTGACCTAATGCCGCCACGGAATGAGTAGGGTGCAGCGAACGCACCACACCAGGCCGTTTGCGGAAAAGCTCGGGTAAGATCCCGACACAAGAAGGTGACTGATCCACGTAAAATTTCGGATTATCCGCATTGATGTAAGACCATGTATGAGTAGGTAACACCAGCAGCCCATCCTTCATATAGGCTGTCAACGCATCCAGAACCGTGTCCGCGCCACCCTCGACCGGCCCTATACTCTTCATCGAAGAGTGGACCAACAGCGTCCCTTTGCTGTCAATGCCCAGCTGTTCTAATTGCTTTTTTAAGCTCTCCATCGTGTGCATGTTCTTCCCCTCCTCCGGCCCATTATACCAAAGCTGGCCTCACAATTCCCTTATCCAAACCGCTGCGTTTTGTACCACTTGGCTTTTCTCCCTGTTACTTTGTCTACGACAAACGAATAGAGCGCGCGCAGGGAAATGAGCAGAAATAGCTGAGCATACGTGAAATACGATAGGCAGGACAGAATGAAATTCTGGGTTGTGCTTTGCCCGACATCGGTTGCCAGCGCCAGATTAATCTGCAGCACAAATAGGTAATACATCAATCCCCAAGCCACCATCAGGTAGACGTATACATCATCGGCAAACTGGAACGGTGACACCACATCCGGATTGAACAGCGCAATCACCCAGTAGGCCAAGTTGACAACGATGATGATATCCGACACGATAATGGATAATAAAAACCAGAAATAACTCGCCGCGTAGTACAGCACTTGCAGCTTGATCCGCCAGCTTGACCGATTAAACAAATGATGGATGTTCTCGATCACGACCGAAAAATTCCCCTTGGCCCATCGTTCCCGCTGCTTCAAATACACGCTGAGCTGCTCCGGCTCCTGCTGATAAGCTTCCGCCTGAGGAGCCAGGGCGATCAGTTGTCCCCTTGTCATAATCTCGAACGAGATGGCCGTATCCTCTGTAATGGCCTCCGTATCCCAGCCGCCGATCTCGCGCATCAGCTCCGTTTTCACAATAAAATTCGTTCCCGGAATCGTCCCCAGCTTAAACAGCTCCCACAATCCGGTATGATAGATTCGCTGCGCGGTCACAAGCTCGAGATTAATGCATTTGGAGAGGAAATTCTGCCCGCGGTTTCTGGCCTTGTTCCGTCCAAATACCGCTCCGTAGGTTTCAGGGTCTTCCATTGCTTTTTCGATTAAGAAGTACAAGGCGTTCCGCTCCGGTGCCGCATCCGCGTCAAAGATACAAATCCACTCGTTCTTCGCATACTCCAGCGCATCATTAAGCGCTCCGGACTTGCCGCCCGTTCCTGTACGTTCAAAGATCATAAAGTCCCGATCTCGATACGCTTCCTTGCTTCTCAAAGCCTTCAATTTACCGGCAGTATCATCACTGCAGTTATCGGCAATGACAATGAGCTGCACCTTATCCTTCGGGTAATTAAGCCGCAAAATATTTTCCGCCGTTGCCGCGATCACCAATTCTTCATTGTGCGCAGGCACCATGACGGTTACCTTAGGGAAATGCTCCATCTCATCCACATCAGGAATGGTCCACTCCCTACGGCTCTGCCTGAAAATAAACCGGACCGCTCCCCCCATAATCAGGATCGACTCCAACACGGCAGCCCAAATGCTAACAATACAAAACATTAATAATAAGTCAGCCACGAATCTTCCTCCGGTCGTATTTTCGATGTACGCGAACTCGAAGGGCCATCGTTGCAATGAACAGCCCCAGTACCGCAAGGGTAAACATCAGGCTGATGATTTTGCAAAGCGGAATAAACCATTCGCTGTAAGACATTTCTTCCTCCTCCTGCCGCTTAACTAAATATATTGGCCATGATTTATATATACTCTCCGATCAAATCGGTCTCCGTATTGCGTTCGAGTGCGGCAATGACAGCATCCGCATCTTCATGTTTACTGAACTGCTCCTTAGCAAACACCAGCGCTCCCGTACGGATTACCAGCTTCAGCTCCCCGCCTTTCCGGTCCTGGAACGGCATGTCCATCAGCGCGTGCTTGATCCGGTCCGTCAATGCCTTTAGATACTCCTGGTTCGTCATGGGGAGCAGCACGACAAATCGCCCCTCATCAAGGCCAAACTTGTAATCCTCGTAACGAATATGATTCCGTATCCCTTCCGATAAGGAAGCGAGCAGCTGAGCGTAGCCTTGGGAACCGAGGGATTCCCGCACCATCGGCAGAAATTCGATTTTAAACATGGCCAGGCAGAAGTTATACGTATCCGAATAACGATTGGCCAAGTTGGACTGCTTGATCAGCGTTTCTTTAAAGGCTCCCTTATTGCCCAGCGAGGTTGCCAAGTCCACTTCCGGGTTCCTTCGCTGCAGCTCCTCAAGCCGCTCCATCAGCCGTTTATTGCGAATCAGCCCGGATTTGATAAATGTGGCCGCGGCCACGTTGGCCGGCAGCAGCCATAGCCAGGAGATGGACAGCACATCGACCTCGGCATACGTCGTAAGCCATACAAAATAAGCAACGATATAAACAAAAATACTAACGACAGAGACCCCGGGAGGAACCAAGAAACCGAGCAGCAGAGCCGCAAGGCATCCGACACTGAATCCCAGTTCAAGCAGCGTAAAAGACGAGTCTCTAAAGACATTAATATAGAGCAACAGCTCCTGCAGGAGCGCTAAACCAATCAGCAGTACGTATCCCCAGACCATGCGCTGGATCAATTTTTTATTTTCCATGTCCACCTCGTTGAAAAGCATATTCGCCTAATAAAGGAAGCAAGTTATCAAAAATATGCGTATTTTTTCCGAATACATATCCTCCGGGATAACGTGCGTCCTTTCCCTTGAAGGTTTGCATCCGTTTGTACAGTTTTGCTGCAAATGGCCTGTCTCCCCTTTGAAGCGCAAAGTTGATCGCAAGGCCATACACCGACGGAGACTCGTAATTTACCGCAGCCTTTCGGTCGGCCCGTGTATACTGTCCCGCCAATTTCCCCGCCTGCTCGAACTCCTTCTTCAGAAATTGGTGCAGCGGCGCTTGGTCCCTTCCCGTTTCCCCGGCATACATCGCAATCAGCAGCTGATCGATTAAATTCACCTTAGCTTCATAGGTATACTCCCTGGTCACTACATTAAAGGACTTGGGATAGAACACACCGTCATCCGGCATGTTCCGAAGCAGGGAATGATATCGAATGTACGTTTCCTGATCCAGGATGCCTTCGTTCTGGAGCCCTTTGAGTGCCGGAAGATCCACATAGGGCAGACTCAGCGTATCGGGCATTTCCTGCCTGGAGAAATCGTAGAAATCCACCAGATACCCGTTATTTTGGGATCTGCTTAACAAGGTTTCCGTAAGCTCCCTGGCCGTCTCCTTCCATTCGGAATGGCCCTCCCATATCCGAGCACCTTCCAGTAGAGCCCCGATAATCCGTAAATCGTCGCCAAGCGCGTTCGTGCTGACTTGGGCCTTACCTTCGGGATTGAGTTTCCACACAATATAATGGCGATTCGCGATAAAATAGCGGGTTAATATGTCATAACTCTTCTCAAACTCGGCAAGATCGCGGCTTTCCAGCGCTGCCTGCATCCAAAACCCAATAGATTCGGAGAGCGCCTCTCGCCCTGCTGCCAATTCAGGATTAACCGACTGGGCTTCCTGTAAATAGGTAGCCAGCGTGCCATTCGGGTTGGTCATGTTCATCGTAATAAAACGTTTCGTTGAAATATCCCCTTTGGCCTGGATCAAATACCCCCCGATTCCCATGGCGGCGCTTAACAATATAGCAAGCCCTATCCATAAGACTTTGTGTCCACTTCGCATGTTCAAACCGCATAACCTCCATTCACTCAGGAGTAAACCCATATGCCAAAAAGAGCATCTGCACCTAGGGTTCTAACCCCCTCGCGAATTGTATCATTCCATTCTGTACAAAAACTGTACAGGTTAGGAACTTGTAAGAAAGCACTAAAAAGACCGAGCCTCTGAACCCGGTCTTTCTACCAATTTGAGATATATAGATCACCGTCATTGGAATGTATGTTAGATGTTTTCAGTAACACTTCGTGCTTGATCGTCCAGCTTTTGAGCAAGGGCAACAATGCTGTCGAAGTCTTCCATAGTCACGCGTATCTGTTGCTGCCCTTCCACGATAGATGACTGGATACGGCTAATACCGTTTGAAATCTCGGATATTTCCTTGGTAATGCCACTAATGGTGCCCTGCACTCGGATGATGGACTCCGATACCTCGCTCGACAGCTTGCGTACCTCTGTTGCTACAACCTCAAATCCTCTGCCATGCGGACCCGCATGGGCTGCCTCGATGGCTGCATTTAGGGAGAGCAAGTTAGTTTGAGATGCAATATCACGGATGGTATGCACAATTCCCTGTATTGATCTGGCCTGCTCCTGCAGGCCCTTAAGTGTAAGCGTATTATCCTCCGAAACCTCAGCAATCCGGTCTACACTAAGCAGAAGCTCCCGGCTCCTGCTGATGCCGACTTCTGCCGGCTGGCTTAATATTTGGGAGGTCGTCTCCAATTCCTTAACCACTGAGGTGAGGCTGAATTGGCGTTCCGTAATATCTGTTGCGATTTTGGAGACACCGATGACCTCGGACTCCTGCTCGTCATATACCGGGATGTAGGTAGCCTCCAGCCATACCGTTTCACCGCGGGCATTTTTCCGTTCAACCTTATCCTGAAAGCTTTGCCCGGACCGTAGTGCTTCCCAGAACTGCTCGTAGTCCGGTGAATTAGTAAAGGAGTCAAAGCAAAAGTTTCGATGCTGCATTTTCTGTATTGCCTCAACCGAATATCCCATGGTCTTGGCGAATACCTCGTTTACATAAGCCACCTTTCGATCCGTGTCAAAACGGATCATAGCCAGATTCCGTTCCATCGCTCTGACAACTAACTCGTCCGTTACCGTTTGTTTTATCATCATTAAAGTTTCGACCTCCACCATGAAATAAAGCGGGCGCATTCGTGTAATTTAATATACTTCTTTGCTGCTCAAATCCTTGAATGAATCCTTAGTAACGGGCACTCACCGACTCGCCCTAATACATCAATTTAACAACTTTATCTATACAAAAAATATACACGCTGATAGCGGACAAATTTGCTAAGAGGAAAATAAGAAAGGAGCATGCCTCGGCAGCTCCTTTCCAAACATCTGTCTCCTAGTTACGCCGGATCGTTTGTCCCGATCTAGCTACTTTTCACCTGAATTTGGGGAATCAGATTGGGTAGTTGCTTACGTAGGGTTATCTTGAAGGGTTTTCTGGATAAGGTGAGATTGTTATTCCCTTCATCTTCCTCGCCTGGTAATATAACCTGAAACGGCATACCATAACCGTTACATTCACAAGCGATAATACAACCAGCCATATGATCAGCGATGACATGGCAGTCCATAGTCCATACCAAGGCAATACTCGCCCGGCGCCAATAAATGTAGCTAACGGCGACAGAAACAGAAGAATCAAGATAGGCAGCAGTCCTCCGGCTAATGAAACAATCCATTTCCCGGTTGTCATGGCCTTTTTGCTTCGATGGATCCGATAGAGCCTATATATCCCCCAAGCAATCGTCGCAAGCACCAGCAGAATCATAACCGCCTCCATGTTTTTGCTGTTGACAATCGTCGATTCGGTCTTTTCTCCCTTCATAATCTTTGCGATTCCGTCGACAAACGCCGAATAATCGACAAAGGCGTTTAAACCGGAGTCAAACATCAACGCAATGCCCAGCCGCTGATCCAAAAAGATCGTCTCTTCCGCCTTATACGTCCATAAAATTCCGCTATGGGAAATCGTCCGGCCCCCTTGCTCATCCTCTTCCGCAAGCCACCCCATTCCATACGGGCCGTTCTGTCCGGCCGTATGGTACTGCTCCATCAGCTCTGGCGTAAGAAGCCTGCCATTATATTGGGCGAGCATCCACTTGGCCATATCTTCGGCTGTCGAAATCATACCGGCGGGCCCGTCAACGAACCAAGAAGGTTCAGACTGGCTTACAGGATGGCCGAGCAATATATAATGTCCCCGCGGAATGGCGGAGTTCTCATTGATCTGCCGCGTGTTGTTTACATTAAGGGTATCTCTCATCCCCAGAGGCTCAAAGATATGATCCTCCAAGTAATCGGAGAAGTTCTGTCCGCTCATTGTTTCGACCAACAAAGCCAAGTATTGATAATTCGGATTGTGGTAGCTATAGGCTGCTCCAGGATCATTGGCTAGCTGAACCGTGTTCAACGACTCGTTAACCTGTCGGAGCGATTGATATGGGGACGAACGGGTCATGTCGGGATTCACCTTGTCATTCAGACCGCTTGTCTGGTTGAGCAAATCCCGAACGGTAATATCCCGAATGCGCTCGTCCTTAGGTGCAAGGTCGGGGAAATAAGATGCGTACGGCGCATCAAGCTCGATTAGTCCATTGTCCACCAGTTGAAGGACAGCCAGTGCTGTAAAAGATTTGCTTAACGAAGCAATAGGAAAGGGGGTGCGGTCGTTTATATCACGGCCCTCTGGCATAGCGCCGTATCCTTGCGTATAGAACACCTCTTCGTTATGAACGATGGCAAGGGCCGCACCCTGAATATGATTGGCGCTCATCGTTTTTTTGACGTACTGATCGATTTCCTGCTGGACTTCGGCTTTGCTTCGGACTTCAACGGCGGAAGCGGGTCTGGCCAGGATGCCCATCATTAGCAGGAAACAACTTAAGACTAGCCACATTTTCTTCTCTACGGTTCTCATACTAGCACTCCTTAATTCATGTTAAGGAAAATGCTAATCGATCTTTTTCAACTATTTATCAACTCCGTACAAAAAACTTGCCGTTACGTTCCCACCGCCATGGAGGCCGTTGGCTACCAGCAGGCTACCCTCATGCTTTTCGCAAAGAACTTTGCAAATGTAAAGCCCCAGTCCGTGATGTTCATTGGCATCCCATACCTCTCCGCGATAAAAAGGAAGTACGGCCTTGCGGAGCGCCACTTCGGAAAAACCTGCACCGTCATCCGTGACGGTTATAGAAAAGAAGCCCTTGCCGACGTTATAATGAACGCTTACGTGACTTGAGGCATAACGCGCTGCATTTACGATCAAATTCTCAAAAACCTGCATCGCCAAATGGACATCGACCGTTATTTCGTTCGCTTCCGCGGCAATGGATGAACCGAAAGTCTTACCATTCCGTCCGGTAATTTGGCCCGCGCTGTCATTCAGCAAGGAGATGAGTTCATCCGTTTCAATCATACGGCTCTGCACCGGCATATCCTCCAGCTTCTGAATAGAATTCATCGCCTCCGTGTAGCTTTCAAGACGGACGATATGCGCCTGCATCGTTTGTATCGTGTCCAAGAGTTTCTCCTCGGATATTTTGCGCTCCGGCAAGTAAGCGATCAGAAATTCGGAGTACCCTTTCAGAACGGAAAGGGGCGTTCTCAGATCGTGAGCAAAAATAGCGTTAAGTTGTTTCCGTTCCTCAACCGATCGCCAGAGCGTTTGGTGGTTCTTCTCCAACTGACCGCGCATGTTCTCAAATACACGGCATAATTCCCCCATCTCATCCCGGCTGTCGTAAGAAATATGAAACCCCAAATCGTTCGCCGAAATTTTCTCTGATGCCAGCATCAAGATTTCAAGCGGTTTTTTCAGTTTCCACCGATAAAACAAGCTGCCCATCAGGACGATGCCGACGGCAACCGTTAACAGGACAACCGCAACGAGGGAAGGCAGCAACCAATCGTTCACGGAAGAATAGCCGGCAAACCGCAACCGTATACTTTCCGCCCATCTAAACTCCAATGTGATGACGACTAGAACGGCGATGAGCGTAAGGCAGCATAATAGGATGAACGATTGCAGCAAGGTTAACCGCTTCAGGCTCAGCCAGTTTATCATTTTCGCCATTTGTAACCCACTCCCCATACAGTTTCAATCCTGTCGCCGCAGCCATGCTCTTTTAATTTGATACGTATTCGCCTGATATGCTCCGCTATTACGGCGCTGTCGCCTTCGCCGTCCAGTCCCCACACTTTTTCAAAAATGCGCTCTTTGTCAAACACCATTCCGGGATGCATGGACAATAGCTCTATAATATCGAACTCTTTTTTGGCCAAGGGAATTTGTACATCGTGGATGTAAAGCGCGCGAGCCGAATAATCTATGACCAAATCTTCGCTAAACCTTACGGACGTTTTCGTTTGGCTTCGCATCTCCCTGCGCAAATGTGCCTCTACCCTCGCACCCAACTCATGAAGACTGAACGGTTTGGCTATATAGTCGTCCCCTCCGGCCTGAAATCCCGATATTTTATCCGCATCCTCGCCGCGGGCGGTTAGAAACAGGATCGGACAGGACACAAAATGCCGGATTTTCCTGCATAATTCCAGACCGTCAAGCTCCGGCATATTGATATCCAGCAGCACAAGATCCGGTTGATCTTCAATTTGCCGAAGCGCTTCATTACTGTTCTTCGCAGTCATCACGAAATAACTGTTTATTTCAAAGTAATCCGTGAGCAGTTTGCGCAGATCGGCTTCATCATCTACGATCAGTATCTTTTTCATCTTGCCCTCTCTGCCTCCCATATCAACTTCTCTAGATCCAGCATAACAAAAATCGCCGTCCGATTCCCGGCAGGGATCGTGAACGGCGACAATTTTAGAGTCACTACTTAAGTAGCAGTCTTTTTGGGTAAATGCAGAGATCACTTTACAAAGCTATCGACCAATTCCGCCAGCACCATGCCAAGCCGGTCAAGCTGCTGTTCATTAGCTTCTATGCAGATCGGCTTCGCTTTTTCAAACTCCTCTTTTTTCTTGAAAAGTTGCCGGAAGGTGACCCTGGTCCGGCCATCGAAGTCCTCGAAGGTAGCCGTTACCCGAAATTCGTGAACGTTCAGATGATCAATCACGACCCGCTCCGTCGGCACGAACTCAACAAAGACATTATGGTTAGGATAATCCACGCCATCCGGTCCGTGCATGGTGAACTTCCACGTACCTCCCGTCCTCATATCGCACTCGTGAAACGTATTCTTGAAGCCTTTCGGTCCCCACCACTTGGCTAATAAATCTGGGGTTGTCCATGCCCGAAACACAAGCTCCTGTGGGACATCGTACTCGCGCGAAGCCATAAGTTCATTTTCACCTATTGTCATGTTCTTACCTCCTCTTCTACTACTTGCCCAGTGTGTCCAACATGATGTTTGTACCGTGCTCTCGTATTTCCGGCGTATTATGTTCGTCAGAGAATGCACCTTGGCCTGTGGCCGGATTCCGTTTGTCCCGACGGAGTGAACCCCCGATTTGATCATAAAACCGCAAAGTTCGTACGGTAAGCCCCGTCAGCTTGGCAAGGCGCCCGACCTTCCAATGTCGCTTCTGAACCATCCCCACTCTTTGGCGCTAGCTATGTACCGGTAGCTCTATTGTAAAACGTTACGTTACGTAAGGTTCAAGTGAAATCGGGGCGCTCTGCCAGAATTTTTTTGCGCTCTCATTTTGAACACAAGCTATTGGTCCAAGCTTATGACAGCGACATGAAACGCTACTACAAGCTCGTGCGATCGTCATTCCCTTATTTGGACTCGATGCGCCCCAGCGGGATATCACTCTCTTCTAGAGCCGCGCGAGCGGCTGGCCAGCTGGAGTCGTCGAGGTCGAGCTCATTTCGAAGATAGGCCAACGTGATCTGCTGGATCAAGGCGACTCGTTCGGGGCTCTCGTCCGTCGTCTCCGCAGCGCTGTAACCGGGGATCCCGCCAAGCGAGTGCTCGGCTCCGAAGAGGGTGAGCAGGCTCTTGCTGCCCGGGCTCAGGAAGTACGGGTCGGTGAACCAGTCCGGTCCCCGAGTGGACAGTTGGGACTGGTCATGATCTCCCGCTACCACGAGGGTCGGCGTGCTCATCTCGGCGAAGCTTGGGTTCATGAAGGGGAAGTGCTCTGCCGCGAACGGGCTCAAGTCAGCACCACCCTTGCCAGTCGTGGCAAGCAGCACGCCCGCCTTGATTCGTGAGTCGGACATATCCTCTCCCGGCTCGCCGTGGGTATCGAGAACTCGCGCGCCGAGCAGCATGCTCACTGTCTGGCCCCCCCAGGAGTGTCCGGCTGCCGCAATACGGCTTCGATCGAGGCGTCCACTGAGACCGGGAACGGAAGCTTCAAGTTGATCAAGCTGGTCGAGGATGCGCTTCATGTCCTCGACTCGGAAACGCCAGATCCGTGGCGTACGGGGATCTTCAGGAGGAAGGTTCAGCGTCCTCGAATCGAGATGGGTAGGTTGAATGACCACGAAACCGTGAGCAGCCCAGTAGTCGGCCAACGGGCCGTAGCCATCCAACGACCAGCCAAAGCCGTGCGAGAAAACGATAATAGGCAATTCACTCCCAGTCGCGGGCGCAGACACTCGCACTTGCAGATCCTCGCCACGGTCCGGCGCTGATAGGACTAGCGGCTTCACCGAAACGACTGGAGTAGGCACACTAACTTTAATTTTCATAATAAATGTTCCTTTCTTGAAAAAAGATTAGCCAAACCGTTACGGGGAGAAAGCGGTCAAGCTGGTTCCTGAAATAAACCGGCAGTTTCAGTTGACATGTCAACCTTCGTCAACTGTAGCATATTGTAGTTGACGCGTCAACCATGCTATGATGTTCCTATGAACAAGAACGAGCTAAACCAAGAGGAACTGCGAATATGGCATATGTGGAAGGGCTCCTTTCAGAGCATCTTCGGTCGCGTAATAAAAGAGATGTGCGAGCAGACAGGACTGTCAGAGGGTGATTATGGGGTGTTGGATCGGTTAGTCCTTTTGGGGAACGGCAACCTTCGCCAACAGGAATTAGCCGACTCGATGGACTGGGACAAGAGTCGACTGTCACACCATTTGACGCGGATGGAAAAACGCGGACTTGTGATGAGGAAGCCGTTAGACACGGATCGCGGTGTTCAAGTCATCATCACTTCTATTGGAGAAGCGGCATTGGATGATGCCCGTCCCATAGTTTCCAAGGCAATACGCAAATATTTCCTTGATCATTTAACCGATCAAGACATTGAGTCGATTACCAGGCTTGCGGAGAGTACCAAAACGGGGTCTTCCGCGTCTGGTAAACCACCTACGCCGTGACCCCGTTTTTTGATGCCATTCCTTACAGTGGATAAGTCAATCGTACTCAATAAACAGAACTCTCCAGACTCGGGGGGTTCTTTCCTTTTTTATTCACAAACTTCGCCTTGGCGACAGTTAATCCATTATTCTCCATTATTTTTGCCGCACCTTCATCAACCACATCAGGAGTCTATATATAGTAAAATAATATCGTAATTCTAAAGCGATTATTTGTTATCAAATGAAGCTCAATACCAAACATTCAGGTGGTGATTGATCTATGACTGTTACTAACAGCAAAGCAAAGGCAATGGGAGCGTTTCTCAAATCACGCAGAGAACGACTTTCGCCGAAGGATGCGGGCCTGGAATTCGCCAACGGGCAACGGAAGACGCCCGGACTGCGGCGCGAGGAAGTCTCCTTACTAGCAGGCGTGAGCGTCACCTACTATACGTGGCTGGAGCAAGGGCGGGATTTAACCCCGTCCAAAGATGTGATCGACAGCATCGCCCAAGCACTCCGATTATCTCCAGCCGAGAAGAGTCATTTATACCAGCTCTGGAACCCGCATGCATTCGAGACGCCTTTTGCGGGCCCAGCCGTCGTAGATCCGCATATGCAGAAGATTATAGATCAATTGACGTACCCTTCTCACATCACCAATGAGAGAAGCGAAGTGCTCGCTTGGAACAAGGCAGCTCAGGAGACGTTCACCGACTTTGCTTCCATTCCTGTCCAAGAACGTTATTTCATGCGTTTGTTGTTCGAAGATACGGAAATGCGCAATCGCATCGTGAATATAGAAGAATTCTCGAGTTATTCGGTGGGCGTGTTCCGAACTTATTACGATAAACACCGGGATGACCCTTGGTTTGAGACGGCAGTAGAGCAGCTTACTCAGAACAGCCCTGAATTCGATCGAATGTGGGGACAATACGATGTTCAACTCAAAAAGGTCAACCGGATTGTTTTGCAGCCCCCCGGTATCCATCAACCTATTGCTTATGATATCCATTCGTTGGTGAATTTGTCTGACCGCCCGGATATCCACATCTGCATTTACACCCCGGCTACAGAGGATCCGGGTGCTGACCGTTAATATTTTTACTAGTAAAAACGTTGTGTGGTTGCCTTGGTAAGGATCGATTAGAATGGGCTCATATTCGAATAATCCTAACGTCAGAAATGAGGGGTACCTATGCTGCAGCAAAGAAAACTAGGAGAAGAAGGTCTTGAAGTGTCGGCCATCAGCCTTGGAACCATGATGATGCCTGACAACGACGAATCCGTGCGTACGATTCAGGGAGCATTGGATATGGGCGTGACGATGTTTGATACAGCCGACCTTTATGGGACGGAATACATGCTCGGGCGGTTCGGGGGAAATGAGAAGCTTGTCGGACGTGCGCTTAAAGCTCGGCGCGATGAGGCCGTTATCGCCACCAAATTCGGGATCACGCACGGTCAAGGTCCGAAAGGGGATCCCGCCTACATCAAGAAATCCGTTGATGCCAGCCTTTATAGCCTGGGACTGGATTACATTGATCTCTATTACCAGCATCGCCCCGACCCCAATACCCCTATTGAGGAAACAGTCGGCACGATGTCTGACCTCGTAAAGCAAGGGAAGATTCGATACATCGGATTGTCGGAAGCGCCAGTCGATATTATTCGACGGGCTCATGCGGTACATCCCTTAACCGCAGTCGAAACCGAATTTTCCCTATGGAGTAGGGAGGTAGAGGACGAAGTTCTCCCGGTTCTTAGGGAGCTGCGTATCGGTCTAGTCCCTTACAGCCCGCTTGGCCGCGGCTTTCTGACCGGCCAAATCAAGAAATTTGAGGATTTGCCGGAAGACGACTATCGGCGCTATTACCCGCGATTCCAAGGCGAGAACTTCGCCAAGAACGTTGAAGTCGTCTCCCTGATCGAGAAAATGGCCTCTCAAAAAGGCTGCACCCCCGCCCAATTGAGTCTAGCCTGGCTCTTGGCACAAGACGAGCAAATCGTGCCTATTCCGGGAACGAAACGGTTGGACCGCGTGCAAGAGAATCTTGGAGCGCTGCAAGTGACGCTGTCAACTGACGATCTGGCGGAGATTGAACGTATATCCCCCAAAGACGTGGCTGCAGGTAGCCGATTCGGCGCCTTCTGACAAGCATCCGCCCTTTCTGCGACCTTCTAAGGCAAGATTTAAGGCCATCCTATACGGGATGGCCTTAAATCTTGCGTGACTCCGTGAGCAAAACGCCGGCAGCTCTGCCAGATCCAACTACCGACGTCCACCAGAACACGCAAGCAACGAGCTCCTCACCTTCGCAAGGAAGTGCGAGTCCGAACACCGCCGTTTGAAAAGAACCTGCCATAGATGCGGTTCAGCTTAACGGGTCCATCGCCGAAAAAAAAGAGTACCTAAACGGATGCCCCAAACTGGATCAAATAAAGCCTAAAAAAATCGCGTCCTCCAAAGGAGAACGCGATATAGAACAGCTTCACTCTGTATTTCAACATCGTCATGAACGCTTTCGGGCGACCACCGCTAACCGGCCGTTTTCGGTCGAGTACTCGCAGGTGGACAGTACAATAAGTTTATCGCCATACCGGGCTGTTACGCCTGTGTCATAAAGAGCGAGTTTTTTGATGTTCTGAACATACGAATCGAACTCGGCCGGCGTACTTACATTCTCAATCTGGTAGTATTTAAAAACATCGTCCGATTTGCGATAAACTTTTGACAGAATAACGGCTACAATCTCATACTCTTCCTTTTCGTAAAGCGTACTGAACTGGAACGTTGCATGCTCTCTATAAAAGCTTTCGTTCTTGTACTTCATTAAATCTTTAAACATCCAGCCGCTTTTCATGTGATGCCCATGAATCAGCACAATGTCCGAACCGTTGGTCCGGCTATGCGCGTCCAAAAAAGGGAGGCCGCCTTTGTTTTCCTTTTTATCGAAATCATGATTGAGATAGTACTCCGCATCCTGTGGATTCTGCATGACCGGGTACTCAATTCGGGTGCCGTCCATCTTCAGCCAGCCGACGATGTCCGAGTTCCTCTCGTAAAGCTCTCGAAATTCGGGAAGCATGACCGGCTCATTCGCCTTTTTGAACAAAACGGAGGGGGATGCAGCCCCTCCGCCTTTGTTCGATCCTTCCTCCCAAGCTGTTGCCAGCTCTTCGATTTTCTGTTTCTCAGCATAATCCCGCAGGGAAATTCTCGCAATATTGACGAGAGAAAATACCAACACAAGGAAGGAAACGGCGATAAGAATTTTTTTGATATTGCTCATTTTCTTCTTACCGCCTTTCCGATCATTGGATGTGCTTTTTCTTCTTGTTACCGAGTAGACAGAACCCGATCGTCATCAAGGACATCAGCGCCAAAGCCATATAGAAGATTGGCGATACGCTGTTGTCTCCGGTTTCCGGAGCATCGTCCAGTTCGTTATTTCCATTGCCCGCACCCTTATCGGCTAAGTCGCTGACATCAGGCACGTTGTCGATGTTGTTATTCTCATTGTTGACGTTGCCAGGCTCGGAACCAGGTTGATCAGGAACAGGGCCTGGGTTCTCCGGCTCTGTTGCTGGGCTGACAGGAGCTGGGTTCTCCGGCTCTGGAGTAGGGTTAACAGGGCCTGGATTCTCCGGCTCTGGAGCTGGGCTGACAGGACCTGGGTTCTCCGGCTCTGGTGCTGGGTTAACAGGGCCTGGATTCTCCGGCACTGGAGCTGGGTTGACAGGGCCTGGGTTCTCCGGCTCTGGAGTAGGGTTAACAGGGCCTGGATTCTCCGGTTCTGGAGTTGGATTAACAGGGCCTGGTCCGCCGCCGGTGTTGATCGGCTTCATCGGAACGTCGTATTTCACAATGTCGAAATCGACAGAAATCGTATCACTTCTGTGCGTCTCGTATCCGTCCTTCGTGACGATCAGATAATAATCCGCTTCAGGAAACACCATGTACGCGTAGAAGCCATTTGCGTCGCTATCTTGCTCTGGGCTCTTGTTGTCGTGCGGCGCAAAATTCGGAACCGGAGGAAGCGTTACCTTCGTATCCGGAGTACGGCCTTTATCTCTGTTCCGCTGCGTATCCGCATAATACAATGTCACCGTGGCTCCTTCAATTTTCTTGCCAGTGATGGCATCTCCTGTCGTTTCATCATAAACCGTACCGTAAGGGTCGACCAATTCCTCGGAGATATTCAGCTCTCCGTTAGCCTTCACGTCCAGCTGCGTCACTTTGAGGAGCAGTTCCTCGCCCGTCTCGGCTTTATAGCGAACTTCCATGGTGTACTTCTGCTCGCTTAGCCCTTCCACGGAGAAAGTGCCATTGGAAGCCATTGGGAACGCCTTAGGACGACCGTTCTCCTGAATATAATTACCGTCCTTGTCTTTCAAATAAATATGCATCTGGCTGGTAAACGAATTGTTGAATAGTGCTGTTGTTCCATCCAGCTGCTTGAACAGAACAATCCCTACCGCCGTAATGTCCGCCGGAACGGTCTCGTCCGTCACGCTGCCGTCCACATTTGCTTTTTGCGTGAATTCGATAGGCACATCTTTTCCGCCTACCGTGTACACCTTCGTATACGTGATCGTATAGTCGGTATCCGCCTCGGCAGGGACGGAATATTCACCCTTCTCATTCGTCTGAATCTTCTGCTGTTCATTGGTCTTCTTGTTCGTCACGATGATTTCCGCGTTCGGAATGACTTCTCCTGTGTTGTTGTCACGCAGCACGCCTTCCAGATACGGGCGGGTATTGACAAAGTGCGCTTCAGCCACCTTTTTCTCCGGAATGGTACCTGTGCGAACGAGACTTTCAGGATCCGTCACATAGCCGTCTTTCGTATAATCATCCTGGGTCACCTCATACTTGAGATACGTCGGAAGTCCTTCAATAACGAGCGTCTGGCCATCTGTAAGCTCGAAGGTGTCTCCGCTCGTGATCGTTCCCTGGCTGCCGTCCGACTTCTCATAGGAGTAGGATTTGTTATCTCCCTTGCCTGTGAAGGTGACCGTATACTTGAACAGCTTTTTCTTATCGTCGTCTTTACCTTTAACCGTGTTGCTGATTAGCAGGCCGCCCTTTATAACTCGCACGTTCGTGAAATGGGCGTTTTCGTCTGTGCCTTCCATGACTCCAGTATAGTACCGTTCCTCAGGGGTGGTCACGTATTCGTCCGTTGTGTAGTCCTTCTGAGTCACCGTGTATTTCAGATCCTTAGGCAGACCCACAATTTCCAGTGTCTCTCCATCCGTAAGTGTGAAGGATTGGCCAGACTTGATCGTGCCCGTGCTGCCGTCCGATTTCTCGTAAGCGTAGCTTCCATCCTTGCCTGTATCCTCAAAGAGGACGGTATACTCGAACGCCTTCGTCTTGTCACCGCCATTGCCCATGACCGTATTGCTGACGATCAGCTTGCTGACGGTCCGATCATTGGTGAAATCCGCTTCGCGATCGATGCGCGCCATAACTCCCTCATCAGACAGTGTAGGGGTGGTCGCGTAGCCATCGTTTTTATAATCGTCCTGGGCGATCGTATACTTCAAATTCTCTGGTAGATCCTTAATTTTAAAGGTCTCTCTATCCTTGAGCGTGAAAGTATCGCCGGATTTGATCTTGCCTGTCGTGCCGTCTGAATGCTCATAATCGTAGGCATGACCTTTTCCTGCACCGTCGAAGGTCACCGTGTATCTAAACGGCTTGTCCGGTTCTGCGCCGTCCCCCGTTACGGTATTGCTGACGGTCAGATTGCTAACGTTTCGATTGTTGACAAAATCTGCTTTGTGGTCGCCTTTATTCACGATTGAGCCAGACAGCTCTCTCTTCTCCGGTATGGTCGTATAACCATCAACGGTCGTATAATCGGCCTCAGTTACCGTATAGACCAGATCCGCAGGCAATGCGGGGAGCATCACAGTTTGCCCATTCTTGAGGGTAATCTTGTCTCCGCTCTTGATCTTGCCATACGTATTATCTGGCTTCTTATAGGTGTACTCTCCGTCCTTGCCTTCGCCGGTGAAGGTCACGGTGTATTCGAACTCTTTGTTCGGATCGCTGCCGTTGCCTTCCACCTTATTGGAAATGGTCAGCTTGCCTTGGGCCGGCGTAGGCACGACAAGCGGATTAGTGCTATCTACCAGATTTCCGTCCACCCAGATAGGGTTAAATGGCGTACTAGACACACGCACGTTATAAACTCGCTCGGTAGGCAGATAGGTCGTCTCGTCGATCCAGGTTTCCTTCAGATCGTAAAGTCCTACCTCGACGTTAAAAATTAGCTCGCCTTTGCTGTCGGTAACTCCCTTGATCGGAGCGCCCTTCTTATCAAGAGCTACCGTACCGTCCTTGTTATACAGCGTAAACTCTACGCCCTGCAGCGGCTTGCCGTCCGGATCAACCTTTTTTAGCTTCAGAATAGGCTGCCATCCGGCACCGCCGCTAATGTCTGCACTTTCTACCGTGTATTCCGCATGGCTTCCGACATCCTTGGCGGCATCGTCGCCCATCATCTGCACATTGTTGCCGGCTTTGTCGCCGACACCCAGTACAGTGCCGTCGATTTCAGTCTGGTAGACGAACAAATACAGCTTGTTCGGGTTCGCCATCTTGAAGGTCAGAGTCGTTGTCCCGTCTGTCTCCTTGTTCGCCTCCACCTTGACCTCGCTGTCTAGAGCGTACAGATCAAGAGCCTCACCATCCTTCGCCAAAGCTCCGCCAGCCGTTAGCTTGGCAGGATAGACCGCCATATCGGGAGCCCGGAGTGAGAGTCGGTCAAATTCATCATTGCGCAGTTTAAGTCCTTTGTCTAACGTATCCTGCAAGTAGGCGGTATCCTTCACGGTAAATGGCGTGGCATATTCCACGGTCCACTCCAGCACGCCAGGCGCTGCTTTTTTCACAGTTTTGTTTATGGACTTTGACGGAGGAACGATAACTTTACGCTGAATGGGCGTCTTGTTATCCCGCTCGACGTCGACTACCGTATTCTCGTCTCCCCATTTGATGCGCAGCTCTGCCTTGTTATATACCGTCTGTTCTGTCTGGCCGGCATCGGCATATTGCTTGAGGGTTGCCGCCGTTGGCCCAGCCTTCACCAAAATCACGTAGGGCTGATCCAACTTCGTAAAGCTAAACGTCCCTACGTTGCCTGCGGCAGAAAAGCTTACCAGATTTTCGGGAGCAGCAATAGGTACAGCAGCAGTAGCGTCGACCCTTAACCCATAATCGGCTCTTGCCCCTTTATAAATCTCAAATGCTTTTCCTTCGGAATATGGCTTAAACTCCCAGCCGTCGGGGAGGATGTCGACCACCTGAATATTTTGTGCGACATGCGTGCCTCCATGGAGGGCCATTTCCTCGGTATTGATTCCGTTGGCATTGACCGACAGACGGAAGGTTACCGTGTTGGTCGACCGGTCATAGGCCGCTCTTGTCCAATAATCCTTCTCATTTCCGGAGTAGATAAAACTGTTGACCTGATTTGGCGCAACATTATCTTCCACGCCGGTTGTCGGATTCACCGGTTTTGACGCAAAGAGCATCCCCTTGGATAGCATTCCGCTGTTGAAGGCGTTAGCGTTCGAGCCTGCACCCATTACATAAATTCCAGAATCGAACAGAGATACCTGATTATGGAAATTACTCCCTAAATTGTGTGCAAAGTGCTTCCAGTTCGTCAAGAAAGTATTAAAGGTATACGTATGTACCTTTTCTCCGGTTGTAAGGCCGGTGACGGCCAGAATATCGGCGATTGCCTTGCCATCTTGGGTAATGGTATAGACTTTTTCGGTTAACCCATCGGCAGAGCTAAAGGAATCTGGCTTATACCGCTGCCAGTACCTTGGATTTGCCGTACTTTTGGTTCGTATTGCTGTCAAGAGTTCCGAATCGATGGTCGGACTGACCTGAACGTTATTCCAGTCTATGTCGCTTCCATCTCCGTACACGAGCAGGTCATAAATGTTCCCGTCCGGCATCGAGTCCAGCGGCTTAACGGTCACCTTCCATCCTAAAGTACCTGATGTCAAATCACCACCGTTGGCCGTCTTGCTCAGGCTATTGGTCGCTTTGTTGACCGTTGCCTGGTCTGTTACCCCGATATCGTTGTTTTGCCCGTTCCCGTCTGTCTGATCCAGATTCCACTTGGCGGTAGCCTTGTTAGTAAAGCTAGTTTGAGTGCCGGTAATGTCGGTGACAATGACCAGCCTCACCGGGCCTTCCACTTGTCCGAAGGAATAGACATCGTCTGCGGGCTTTGTCGTAATCGTATTGATATCCGACCATACATTTGCTTCAGACTTCTGAAACGTTGCCGACTTGAAGGAAAGCCCGGGAGGGATGATATCCGTTATTGCCAAGTCTTGCAGAGGCTTCCTGTTGTATTTGCCATTATGGTTGACCGTAATGGTCCATGTGATGGTGTTATCCTTGTAGTTCTGCACGCCGTCCTTCTGAATCCAGACGGGCTTGAGCGCAACAGTCCACAGATTACTTGTTGCCAGCTCCGTATTGTCCGCTTTCAACAGTTTTACTGCACTTGTTGCCGTACCAGTTGTCACACCATTGCTTACTTGTTGTGTTGAGCTGAAGTCCCAGCTACTATCATTATATCGATATTGCTTGTAATATTTTTCCTTCGGGATCCAGGTTTCGAAGTTGATGGTTGCCGTATCGCCGATATTGTCAGGGAAGGTGTAGGTCAACTCGCTCCCATTATAGGTCGGCGCTTCTCCTATCACTACATTGTTGGCGGCATCCTTTACCTCGAAGGAACCTGTCACGTAATTGCCTACATTAGTCAAATCATTGGAAAAAATCGTTCCGTCCAGCGGCAGCTTGATGTTCACGTCGTCCATGTCAGTCGCGGTGACGATCGCTTGCCATTTAACTTTGCCGGCTTGAAAATCGGTGCTGGATATCTCAACCCTGCCTCGCTGCTGCGTATAGCTCACAAAACTGTCCGTGTTACTGTTGGAGCGTAAGCTGATGCTATACTTTGCTGTAACTTCCGGGTTTTCCAGCATGTAGCCGCTCCCGAATAAGGCGAGGGGTTTGGTCGTGCCGTAGTCCATTCCCGCCACATCGGCGTTTGCGGTTGTGTCAAAGCGGAAGTTAACGTTCGTCCCCTGGAGGAATAAGCTGTCATCGCCGTCAAAAACGACCTTAATGCTGGTCTCGGTGAAATAAGCGGTGCCCAGCTTGTAGTTTTGCCCGAACAGGGTGACGTCCAGATCTTTTGTAGCTTTCGTCAAGGTTACGCCCTGAAAATAATCCGCTTTCTTTAACTCAATGAAGTCGCCCTTCTGGATGTAAGTGTCCGAGTTCTTTTCATCCGTGTCACTATCGCTCCGCATCGGCACACGGAGACTTTCCGACGTGATTGTAAAAGTCTGCCTGCCGTTGATCTTGTCAACGTTCGGGTCGTAGCCAGGGGCTGTAGTAGACTTTATCTCACTCGAAGGAGTCCCTTGGGAAACCGTCAGCGGAAAAGGGTCATTTTTACCCATAAATAAACTCGTCTTATCCGTTGGCCCAGCCGCTAAGGCCATCGGGGCGGAAGCCGGCTCATCATACACTGCTTCCGTTACTGACGGCGGTTCCTCCGCGCTCGACGAATCGGCTTCGGTGACGGCCGCCGCCCCGGAATCGCTTGGCGCGCTATCTGCATAAGCAGTGAAAGAGAACGCCACTGTCTGCAAGACAAGCAGAATTGCCAGGCAGAAAGCCATTACAGATTTTCCTACACTATGTTGTCGTTTCAATACAAAATTCTCCTCCACTACCTAAATTTATGGCGACATCGAGATCATCCACCCTCAAGCGAATAGACATATTTCATCGCTTGATCCCAGCGGCCCTGCACATCATAAATTCTCGAGGAATTCCAGATAAACGAGTAGGTTGCCGTGGGAGTGCAGGGTATTGATCAAACTTAGTAACTTTCCTCCTTCCGTACGACATTTTTCGCCATTAATTAATGAAAAATTATATAATACGCCAACTTTCTACAGCGCACTCTACATTATACTAGAGCTACCTATACAAATTCTCGACAACCATTCGGCAAAGAAGCAAGTTTATGAATGGAAGCACTTCTGTAAATAAGCCAAAAACACGCCGAGTAAATGAAGCACCAGCACCTTGATTTGCAAACCGAAAGTATCCATAATCGCCTTTTCGAGAATTTGCGCTATATCATTCTTGGAGCGGCCGCTGGTTGAAAAAATGATATTGCCCGAATTGATATAGGTAACGACGTTTTTCATACCAGCCTGCTCGAATGATTTTTTAAGTGTTTTCATATCTACTTTGTTGTTTCCGCCGACATTGATCCCGCGAAGCAGCGCCGTTTAAACCATACAACTTAGCCCTTGTCTTCAATGACTGCGATTCCATCTATTTCAAGAAGGCAAGATGGACGCGATGCAAATTCCGAAACGAATAACACGGTGACGGATTATCTAATGAACCAGCCATCTCTTGGAGCGCTTTGTAACCAATAAGCGGGTCGCTTCCGTTAACTAAATAGATATTGAGTTTGACCAGATCGGCGAAACTCGCATTTTCAGCAGCTAAAATGGTCTTGATATTATGAAGCGCCTGTTTGGTCTGCAACTCCAAATCATCATTTCCAATCAGCTCACATTTGGAATTAATCGCATTTTGCCCGCCAATATAAATTGTTTTTGCTCTTCCTGATACGGTAATCGCTTGGCTAAATGCTTCTGATCCCTTCCGGGTTTATATGCTCCATAGTAAAAGTAGACATTGATTTGGTGCCTTCTTCACGATTTGATTTGTGTTCTATATGTTAATAATAAACAACTTCACTGACAGGTACCGTCAGTGAAGTTCAATTGTTTCCGATATCGTAATGCTGTGCGATTGCCGATGCCATCTCCTAATCCGGCGCTTCAGCGCTAACGGCTCACGAATGCGAATGGCTGCTGTGCCAAACGTTAGTAGATACCTCGGAAGATGCTTATTCATCGTCGGGACGTCGAGCAGAAACTGCGCCTCCCGGTCGGTCCGTTGCATCAAATAGTGGCGCATATGCCAATGGCCGCAGATTGCATTCAGCGTATCGGGCTCTCCTTCGATGGGAATGACCGTCGGCGGCCCGTCGGCGGCCCGTTCCCGTTCGGACTGGTCTTGGAAATAGTCCGACGCGGAGAAACGCTCCGGCTTTTCGAACCACGCTTCGATCTGCTCCAGCCTCGCGATACGATCCACGCGGAAGGTCCGCACCGCCTGCGACCGATGACAGTACGCGACGGTGTACCATTCGTTCCGATCGTAAGCGAGCCCGTAGGGATCAACTTCACGTTCATCTGCCTGCTCTGCATTCGCTTTGCGATAAACGATGCGCACCGTTCGCCCATCATTAACCGCCTGCTCCAGGTCCCGCAACAACGGAACAACGGAAGGCGAACTCTCCGGAGAAATGACATCCAAACCTCCCGTCTGGCGAGACAGATCATCGCGCTGCTCATCGTGCAGCCCGTTCTCCACCTTCTTCAACGCGCTTTCCAGTTCCTCCGTATAAGGATAGCCCGCGCCCTGCGCAAACTTATAAGTGTCCATAAGCACCTTCAGCTCAACAGATTTGAAGAATAACGGCGTCTCTTCGAAGCTTTCCAGAATACGAATGCCGCCGTCATGGCCCTATTCCGCGACGACCGGCACACCGCTTGCGCATAATGCGTCGATATACCGGTACACGGTGCGGACGCTGATCTCCAAACTGTCCGCGATCTGAGCGGCGGTAAGCTTCCTTCCGGATCGCAGCATCCAAAGCATGGACAGCATGTTATCCCATTTCGCCATCTGGATCACCTTCTTTCCTCACGAATATGAGCTTCCCCCAAAATGGATTGGCAACTTACTAAGACAGGTAAGCGCTTTTAGAGTAATTTCGCCTTACTGCCATACGGTTCAGCTTAACTCATCGGTTGCTGCAACCTCGCTGTCCATTTCATTTTATCATTTCTCTAAGTTCATTGAGGAAACCAGTTACTAAAATTGTGAAGCTGGAAAAAATCGCCTGCACACCCGACCACTATTATCACTTGCGGACATATAAAGAAAATGAGCCCGGCATAATTACCGGACTCATTTCATTAAACTGCCCAATACCTATGATATCTAACCATTTAGGGTCACTTCACAGGTGGAGCAGCCTCTATTTCATTATGTCTTCGACACGGATACGAGAAGCTCGTTATCGCTTGAAACGACCGCCCCTTCAGGGCGTCCAGGAGGGTGCGGCATCCGGTTCGCAATCCACCACTCCCCCATTCCTACTAAGACCGAAGAAGTGAACTGATACGTGACTTCCTCATCCATGCCCTGGTTGACCCCCTCCATCTCGATTTGCTTCTGAGTCAAGGTTAGCTCATAGGATGCAATCAAGCCCTCATACTCTGCCTTGATTAGTACGGTTCCTTCCGAAATCGCCGTTACTACACCGCTAGCGCTGATCTCCGCTATAGTTGGATCACTGCTTGTATAGATGACGTTTGTCTCTACCCTTTCACGGCTTCCATCGCTATATACTGCGGTAGTCACCGTATGATCACTCTCGCCAACGACCAGTGTAGACATTCCTTCGAGCTCAAGCTCAATCAGGCTAACCGGCTCTTCTTCATTACCTTCTGATACCGATTGTAATACAGGTCGTTTAGCCATATCGTCCCATCTCCAAATCCCGTTAAAGTCCCACCCTAGCCTGTCTGTATAAGTGGATGGAGTCTCTATTTCAGTTTCAGTTAGGCCTAATCCTTTAAGGGTTGTTAATGCTCCTTCAGCGACACCTTCTTTATTCACTATCATGCCGTCAAATGCATAATTATTTTCGAGCGTAGCGGTGTGCCCCGCAAGCACTCGTCCCATTACCCGGTTTGCCATCGTTGGCGCCGTAGCCGAAGGGCCCAGGGCAATGACATTTCTGACGACTGTATCATTGTATCCGTATCCAGTCACTCCGCCCGCATTGCTCGTCATCGCTCGAACGGTTCCAGACGCATACACGTTTTCTGTTAGGCTGCCCGAGTTCGTAATTCCGATTAGGCCGCCGGCCTGACTTACCTGAGCGGTTACATCCGCGGTTGAATAGCTGTTTCTTACGATACCATTGGAATAGCCTACTAGACCGCCGACTGTGCTGGAGCCTGTAATAGAGCCTGTTGAGAAACTATTCTCTACCTCGCCATTGTTCGTGAGACAGGCTCGCTTGCCTCTTCGGGATTACTGTTCAATACCGGACGCTTTAAAGCATCATTCCACATCCAAATCGACTCAAAATCCCACTTTAATATATGGATATACGTATTGGAATCTTCAACCTGTTCCTGGGATAGCCCTAAACCTTTTCTGTTGTCAGCAGCGGCAATACTTTCGCCTTCTACATCCACCATCATGCCATCAAACGCATAATTATTCTCAAGCGTTGCGGTATGCCCCGCAAGCACTCGTCCCACCACACGGTTCGCCATCGTCGGCGTTACGACTGAAGGATTGAGAGCAATCACGTTTTTAACAACCGTATCATTATAGCCGTAGCCAGTCACTCCGCCTGCATTACTTCTAAGCGCCCGAACGGCTCCAGATGCATACACGTTTTCCGTTAAACTGCCTGAGTTTGTAATGCCGATCAAGCCGCCAGCCTGGTTCAACTGGGCCGTTACATCTGCTGTAGAATAGCTGTTTCGCACGATGCCATTGGAATAGCCCGCCAGACCGCCCACGGTGCTGGAGCCTTCGATTGAGCCCGTTACATAACTATTCTCTACCGTTCCGTTGTTCGTGTTAACGAGTATACCGATATTACTTCCGCCAGTAACGCGTGCATTAACCATGGCTATGTTTTTAATCGTTCCGCCATTGAGATGAAATAAGCCGCCATTTTCTGATTTGAAATTGATTAAGGAGTTATTGTTCCCATCAAACGTGCCAAGGAAAGGCGTCCCCTTAAATAGGGGCTCAAATAGCTGCCCTTCAAAATCAAGATCGTTTTCCAATATATAATTTTCATTTGGAAATTCTGAAATCGTCTTTAATTCTTGAATCGAACGGATGATGTAGTACCCATCTTCATTCCGATCAAGCTTCGGCTTTGGAATATGGTCTTCGTTAATTTGTTCCAAATTACTTTGCAGTAATGGACGCTTGGCATCTTCATTCCAGATCCAGATCGAATCAAAGTCCCAACCAAGGGTCTCCATGAAAAAAGCTGGCTTCGTGAATGCATCTGCACCCACCCCCTGTCCTTTTTCATTGTTTGGATCAGGAACCGTAACGTTCTCACTGCTAACAAACATATTTTCATCGGCGTAATTGTTGACTAGAGTTGCCTTCTCCCCAGCTAACACTCTGCCGACAATTCGATTCGATGCCGTACCTGTAACAATCGATGGATTTAATGCCATACTATTTTGAATGACCGTATTGTTATAACCGTATCCGCTGATGCCGCCGGCATTGGATTCTTCTGCTATTACGGCTCCCATGGCATAGACCTGTTCGGTTATACTTCCCCGATTCGTAATCCCGATCATGCCGCCGGCTTGCTTGCCCCGTGCATTAACTCGAGCTGTTGAATAACTGTTTCTAACGATACCGTTCGAGTAGCCCACAAGACCGCCAACTGTAGAATTGCCTCGAATAGCTCCGGTAGTGTAGACATTCTCCACAATTCCGTCATTCTGATCAACCAGGATCCCAACATTGCTCCGGCGAACATCAATGTCTGCATGGATGATTCCTACATTTCGAATCGTCCCTTCATTAATGGCAAAGAGGCCTGCGCCGCCTGAAGAGATCATAACGTCTGTAATCGTATGCCCTTGCCCATCAAACGTACCCGTAAATGGAGTACCATTCGAGCCAATGGCTTCGAAAAACACGCCCTTCCCATCAATGTCCCGGTCTAAAATAAAATGTTTGTCCGGGAATTCATGCATTTTATAAAGTCCACTGGCACTTTTGATTTGATAGGGATTGCCTTCCGAACCATCGCCCTGCATTCCTTCTTTCGCTATGAACGGGTCTGTTAACGGCTCTTGATGGATTGGATTATTAACCAATCTTACGACGATCGTATGTTCATCGCCAAATGGAAGAGGGTTATCAAATAAGATGATTTGTTCTCGTCCGAGATGTTCCAGCGTTGCTTCTTGAATAACTGTTTCCAACAGCTGTTCACCTGTATGATCCCGCTTTTCCCCGATCACGGTGACACGTTCAAGCGAGCTCGGGTAATTCAAGACCCCAACGCCCTTCAAGACGTTATTTTCCACAATTGCGCTCGTTAATTCCAAATAATTGGCAGGTTGTTTAATCGTAAATGAATCAATCTCAACACCGTCGCTGTTGTAAGCTTTCAAGGTGAGCGATTGATCGTTTGATTCTAAAATAACACCCGTCTGCTTATTTTCATCATAAACGATATGATCCCAGTCAAATGATTTGTTATCAAAGAACGTTGGACCTGATGAACCAACGGTCACAAAAGTTGTTCCTAAATTCATCGCTTCTTCCGATATATCCTTTACACCATCTCGTATGGTTGTCCGTTTATACACATGATCATGACCACCAATATACAAACTAACGCCAAGGCGTTCAAATGCTTGAGACAATTTCACTCTCATCATGTCCATACCGGTCTCATCGCCGGATTGACCGCCATAATAAGGATAATGCCCCATAACGATTTTCCACTTCTTGTCGGTTGCCCGCAAATCTTTTTCCAGCCATGACAGCTGCTTGTCAAAATCCAGCACAGAATTCAGAACAGCAACGTGCATATCGCCATAATCAAACGAATAATTCGTTTCCCGGTAACTGCCTTCACCGTTCTTCGGCAGGTTGAAAAACCCGGAGAATGGCACGAGCTTCCGCTCTGTCGCACGTTCACGGTCCCCGACAATGTGAGCAGAAACCAGCCCCATATCATGGTTGTAAATATGGTTAAACACATCATCCCAAGCATACATATTGCCGCCGTTCTCGACCAAGTCTCCGACTTGGATCACCGTCTGTCCGTTTGAATTTTTCTCCCGCAGAACGTCCAGCATATTTTTAAAGAGCTGGAAGCTTTCCGGATTTCGATCCGGAACTCCAAGATCCCCCATCACATACATAACGGCTTCCTCTGAAGCTGGCGCGGTCCTAAAGCTATAACTGCTGCTCCAAGGTCCAGTCGGTGACATTCCATACCGATAGTCATACTTAGTCCCTAAGTCGAGATCTGTTATATTCGCTTCATGGGCTGCAAGAACGCGATAGTTACTCTTGTCATACGTATCACCATAGGCGGCTTGAAAATAAGAGACTTCCGCTTGTACCACTTCAGCATCGTCCCATGTTGCCACTGACTCCGGTTTATACTGAACATACGACGTTTCTAACGCCTTATCCGTTACTAGATTTACTCCTACTTCACGTTCATTCTCACCAACATTAACAATGGGTTGGAATTCATTTAAAATGTTATCAGCGTCCAGATTTTGTTGATCAACAAGCAATCGAATAAGTTCAACACGCGTATTTCCTTGAGCGTCGGTGGCTACATACTTAATGAAATAGTCTCCATACATATCGACCTTGAAATGCTGATTTAGAGCGGCTACTTTTCCTTTATCATTTAAAACGATGGCTTCCACCGATAAAGATTGACCGCGATGATCCGTCGCCGAAGCGCCCAGCACTTCTATTTGATCTCCAAGCTTAATGGTGTCCGGATATTGCCCATGTACCGTAATTTCAGGGGCGTGCACCGTGCCCCTCGTTTCATCACCAATCCAAATTGGGGCACTTATCGCTTCTTCACCGTCTGCTTGAAAAGCTCTAACGATAAAATAATCCCCATCTTTAGTTGCTAAGGTTACTTCCTTTTCAAATTTATTACTGGCAATGCTGCGATACTCCTTGAGAATTTCACCGCTGTTTTTGTAAATAACGACTTTATCCAAAACATCGTTAGCATCAGGGTCCTTCATGCGCACGAAAAGATTAATTTCTTTTGTATCGGCCGGAAGGATCGCCCCCATCATCTGACCTTTTGCGGAAACTGCCATTTCTAGGTTCCGATCAAATGATACATAGGTGCGATGGTTTCGCATCGCCTCGTAAAGACCTTCTCTTGTAAGGTTATCTCCCCACATACCGGTCACATGGGGCTGAACCATCCCCCAATTTCCTTTGTGCTCGTCTCCGCCAAACACAGGAGAAACATGCCAGCCTTGATCTAATGCCTTGGTATAGACTGCAAAATCATTGGAGGATTTGTATTCGATCATATTAAGGTTTCTGTCAACGTCTCGGTTATAATGTTTAAATTCATTGAAACTCCAATTGCCTGACAAACGTGGATGATTAAACTGAGCAATCGCATGAGGATCTTGGGCAAGTCTTGCGTAAAGTCTTGCGCCAAGTGCCATCCGCGCCTACTCCATGTGTTCTTGCAAACCATGGGGCATTAAATAGGTTGATATGACCCGATTCATCATACCAGGTCACCTCCGTACCAGGCAGCGTAATAAATTCGTTATCACGATTGTGAGCATCGGATTGCTCATGCAGCAGCTTGTATTCTTTTGAATAAGAGTCTTGAACATTCGTAATAAAATCACTGCCCGTACTGATGTCATAAGTCACGTCGTGTTCAGTCACTGCAAAAAAATCAAAGTCTGTATTAGCCTTCACAAAATCGTAAGCATCATTGGGCAACAATATCCCATCACTGAGAGATGTATGGGAATGCATGTGACCTTTGAAGAGTGAAGCTCCTGAGTACTTAGCCCTCTCTTTTTGAGAAACACCTTCTTCTTTATCTGAAGACGCGGATACATTAATGCCGTAACAAAGACTAATAACCCCCGCAATAAAACAAGCCATCACAATAAAAGGCAGACTTCCTCTTTGGGACTTCAATCAAAATCCTCTCCTTTTTCGGCTTAAAATGCGTGTTCAAAAAGTCGGATTTTCAGCACCGAGAAGGTTGGATGAAGCTAGGGACTGAGGAGCGGAGCGTACGTTTTGGGTACGTGAGCACCGGAAGGCCCTGCTGAATTCAAGATTCGATGCCGAGTTACTGCTTGACTCACTTCGTGATCAAAAGACGACTTTTTGAACAACCTCTAAAATGGTAATACAGTGTGTGATAGACAAACAGCCCCTAACCAAAAAATGCAGTCTGAAGGCTGTTCATAACATCTATCTTGTTCATCACAGTCGCAGCAATGGCTTAATGATAGGTGCAAGCGACTGTGCCATGCGCAAAAATCCGAGGTCCGTTGGATGTGTTCCATCTACCGTACAATCATTGACGAAATCATCGCCCAGCAGCTTCAAGCCGTCAACAAAATGAATATTACGGTCTCCTACTGTCCGCCTCTGTTCCACATTCTCAACTTGGATCAGCCTGCGACGATCATTAAGCTCCCTCCTCTCCATATAGAACTGGTCTTCGGCAGTGCTAATCCTTGAGACTACTAGTATAGGAACTTGGGGATGACGATCTCTTAAAATTTGGATGAAGGCAGGCAGCGTTCGTGCGATGTTTCCAGCCTCGCCCGTATTCCCTTCATAATCAAGAATGAATAACGCCGGATCATCGATTTCCGACATGATATGCGCGAGCTCCGGCTCGCCCTTTCCACTCCCGGAGAAGCCTAGATTTACGAACTCCACCGGAATCATACGGCTGAGAATATTAGAATAAGCCATACCCGGCCGGGAGGCGCATCCCCCTTGCGTAATCGAAGTTCCATATATAATGACGGGTTTACTGCTTGCATAGGCAGGTGCATCGCTTATGACAGCATCCTTATCTACACCGATCCATACCTCTTCTACCCCTTGGTAGAGCGGCAAGTTTAAGGTGACGGCCACCTCTTTTTTTGTATCCCACTGATAAAGCTGGGATTCATATTCACTTTCCGTTGGTTTGAATCTAGCCGTGGTGATAAAGCTCTGCTCTCCCGGCTCTCCAAGATAGCAGTCAACCCCGCACTGCCCTGTAGGCGGCATATGATACATATTGGCCGGTCCGGCAAGACGCACCCTTATGACCAGCCTTGAAGAATTGGTGCGAAAGCGAATTTGCCCACCTGCCGTACAATAAGCAAGCGTATCAACCGGAGGCGGCAAGACAGCCCCTGAAGCCAAGGGCAGGCGTCTGTATATCCCATCCTGCGCAAGCCAAGGGAAGCCCGCGATGTGAAAGGGCGCTTCAAGCGGAGAATGCCATCTCAACTGCTCGCCATTGGTTGTCTTTGGGTATATCGTTCCGCCCAGTTGATCTAAGTTTATCTCTTTCGATTGAACGGTCATCTATTTCTACTCCCTCACATTTGGAATACATATTTCCGAATCGCCTGAGCAACGCCGTCCTCGTTGTTGGTAGCCGTCATAACGTCCGCTATCGATTTGATATGCTCTTCACCGTTGGCCATCGCCACACCGAGACCTGCCGCCTTCAGCAGCTTGGCGTCATTATCACTGTCTCCCATCGCAATGACATCGGACATCGAGAAGCCCAGCATCTGGCAAACCTCACGCACTCCACTTTCCTTGGTAGTTCCTTTAACTGATATCTCCATATTCGTAGGGGCCGAACGGGTAACTTCAAGCGTCCCCCATCGGAGCAGCTCCTCCTTAATTTCCGCGAGCTTCTGTTGATCATGGCTGCCGATCCCGAATTTCATCCAATCCCTCTCGAACATCTCAGGCGTCCAATCCTTGTCGCCCGTCAAGCTCTCCACGCTGTAGCCCCAGTACCATTCGGCCCGTTCGGCAGCAATGGCGTGCATATGGCGGACCGTATCCCGGGGGAGGAAGACTCGCTTCTTAAGCCTGCCCGGCCCCTCCCAAATTTCCGCGCCATTGAGCAGCACCATCGGGGAATCAAGCCCCAGCTCATCCCAGAAGACCTGTGCAGTTTGCAAGCCTCTTCCGGTGGAGAACATCACTTTAACGCCCTGACCTACGGCATATTGAAGCCACTTTTTGGTCTCTTCCGTAATGCACTTTTCATCCGTCAGAAGAGTTCCATCCAGATCCAAGGCAATCAGCTTATATTTCGCCTTCACTTGCTGCACCGTATTCATCCCTTCACCGCTCCCATGGTCGCGCCTTCCATCAGAAGCTTTTGGAATAAGATATAAATAATAATGGACGGTACCATCGCAATGGTTACACCGGCAAACAAAGTTACCCAATCCGCAGTAAACTCCATTTGCTTATTCGCAGAATACATTTGCACCGCAATGGGATATTTCTTGGGATCGCTCAAATAGATAAACGGCGCTAAGAAATTGTTATAGAATCCTAGGAATTTGAATACGCCAACGGTTACAATTCCCGGTGTAGACAAAGGAACAATAACACGCCAAAACTTTTGGAATAATGTAGCACCATCCATCGTTGCGCTCTCCTCAAGCTCCATCGGCAAAGAGCTCATAAACCCTCCGAGCAGCATAAGGTAGAACACGCTTTCCCCCAGACTGGACAGGAGAATTAATCCCGTCAAACTATTGGTTAAATTCAGTTCCCTCATCACTACATACTGGGGTACAAGCGCATTGATGCCAGGCAGGAACAGGGACAACATAATCAAGCCCCAAATCAATTTTCTACCTTTGAACTGCATTCGAGTAAGCGCATAGGCGTTAATTGTCGTAAAGAAAAGCCCAAGCACCAGACTTCCGCCGACATAATAAAGGGTATTTAAGAGTGATTGCCCAAAACCGTATTGATTCCAAGCCTTCGAATAATTCTGCCATCTTGGTTCCGAAGGCAGCGCCCATATATCTTTAAAAAACTCAGGATTGCTTTTTAACGATTCATAGATAACCCAGACTAAAGGAAATAATATGGTCAACGACCAAGCATAAAGCAGCACACGCCACACAACGTCCATAAACGTTCGTTTTTCCTTCAAACTTTATCCCTCCGAACTTCATATGGAAACTAATACTCGTAGCCTTTGTTCGGCACAAATTTATCGATTAACAGCTTTGCCGTTACTAATATGACGAACAGGATCATACCGACTGCGGAAGCGTAGCCGTAATTCCGATACTCTACGCCAAAAGCCAAGTTAAACATGTAGAGGCCGATGACATCCGTCGACCCGAATGGGCCCCCATTTGTCATAATGAGGATGATTTCAAAGCCCTTCATCGTGCCAACGATCAGAAACAAAGCGCTGACCCGAATAATTGGCGTAACAAGCGGCATTGTAATTTTAAACAAGCGCGACATATGTCCGGCCCCTTCAAGAATCGCCGCCTCGTACAATGACTTTGGAATCGCCAGCATCGCATTGGCAAAGATAATGACGTACAAGCCGACGCCGCCCCATACCCATGCCGGGATAATCGCTGCAAGCGCCGTGTTTTCATTGCCCAGCCAATAGAAATTACCGGTATCAATGCCAATGAACTTTAGAAGCCCATTCAGCAAACCGTACGATCCGTCATAAATAAAAGCCCAGAGGAGCGCGACTACGACCGTAGATAACACATTCGGAAAGAAAAACAATATCTTCAAAAACTTATTTTCTTTATACGATTTATTTGTAATTAAATAGGCAAGTATCAAAGAGATGATAATAACAAAGAAGGGCACCGTTATCATTAAAATCAAGTTGTGGGTAAGCGCGCGCCACACGTATTTATCTTGAAATGCGGTGACGAAATTGGACAGCCCCACAAACGTTGCATCCGTAAACCCGTCCCAATTGAGCAGCGCATAATAAACGGATAAAATGTTCGGAAACAACGTAAAAAGCAAATATCCGCCAAAGGGAGGCACGATGGCTATGAACAGAAATATCCACTTCTGCGTATTCGCTTTATCTAGACCCATACGCTTGCGCATAGGGGCTTTTGGTGTCGTCACAACGGTTGAATCAGACACGAGAGGTCAACTCCTATCTTACTAGACGTTTATAAGAGGTTGTTCAAAAAATCGCCTTTTGATCACGAAGTGAGTCAAGAAGTAACTCGGCATCGAATCTTGAATTCAGCCGGGCCTTCCGGTGCTCACGTACCCAGAACGTACGCTCCGCTCCTCACTCCCTAGCTTCATCCAACCTTCTCGGTGCTGAAAATCCGACTTTTTGAACACGTACTATAAGTCATTTTCAGCGTGTAGCCTATGGGTCGCAGAAGTTAAAACGGAAGAGCGGAGATGAATCCTCCCCGCTCCATCACGTTTATTTTTTCTTTTCAGCCTCTACAGCTTTCTTCAGCAGCTCTTCAGCTTGCTCCAGAATCGGTTTCGGATCCTGCATACCCATAGCAAATTTAACAATATTTTCATTTAATAATTTTTCCGCTTGAGCAAGATTCGGATCCGAAATACTGATAGACCGGCTTGCTTTATAAGTTTGAGCATTATTATCCGCAATGTACTTCAGAACAGATTGGGCGGAGCTGGAAAGATTAGCTGTTCTGGCAGGGTCTTCCGTCAAATCCTTGCGCATTGGCAAGGCGCCTGCTTTTTCAGCAGCAAATTGTTGATTTTCAAGCGTAACCATCCATGTGATCAATTCTTTGGCCCACTTTTTGTTAAGCTCCGGCTTAGCTGCCCAGATATAGTTGAAGTTTGAAGTTCCGCTTCGAATCCAAAGCGTTTGATTGGTGTCATCTCTGAAAGGAACAGCCATGAAGCCCCAATCGAAATCCTCAGGTGTTGCTTCCTTCATCTCATTCTCGACATGAGTCCCTGTCGATACCATCGCCGCTTGCCCCTGAATAACCTGCATTTGCGATTGCGTGTGGTTCAATGCCGGAAGTCCTTCTGCAAAATATCCTTGTTGGCCAAGCTCGTAGATGCGCGTCCAGGTTTCAACCGTCTCCGGATTTGTGTATTGCGGCAGACCATAGGTTCTATAATTTTCGATAAATTCATCGACATGGCCATTGATATCAGCCAGCTCAAAATTTTTGGCTGTTCCGAAAGCCCAGTTATGGTAGCTTGGATGAATACCCGGGAACGTTATGGGTGCAATGCCGTCCGCTTTAATGTCTGCTAGTAGTGCTTTAAATTCATCCCATGTGTTCGGGTTTTGGTTCCAGCCATGCTCTTCGAATAGCTTTTTGTTAAAAAACAACCCGCCAAAGCTGCTCGCCGTCGTAAATTCATACCTTTTCCCATTGATCAGCTGCGTTGACTCGTACATGCCCGGCATCATAAGATCCTTGACCTTTTTGTCCGGCACGTCTGGAAGAGGGTATTCCCAAATGTCATCCATTGGTTCAAGCTTGCCGGCTTCAGCGAGCCCCACAATACCTCCCGCTGGATCCGTATTAAATAGATCAAACATGTCATTATCATTGCCTGCAGAGATTTTTGTAGAAAGAATCGTCTTCATATCGGCTGAAGCCGTGATGTCTATTTTGACATTTGGATACTTGGCTGTGAACGATTCAACTGCATAATCGAACCACTCCCGGCCATATCCTCCTACAAAGAAGCCTACCTTTAGCGTTACTTCCTCATTCTTCGGTAATCCATTCTCGTAAGTCTCTACCTCTGCAGATACACCTGGCTTATCCGACCCAGCAGGAGTTGTATTTGGGCTAGCCTCGTTCTTCCCGCTGTTTCCACCGCAACCAGCCAGCATAGCTAAAGATAATGCCGCTGCAACACCCGTGCTCATGAATCGTTTCATTTTTCCATTAAACATTATTTCGCCCCCGTTAATTAATAAATAAATTGGATTAACTATTTAAGCATAACTATGTTTTGTTAATTACCAATCAAATTCGGGTAAATAATTTGTAAACAACTTTTGGCTTATAGCCACTTAAGCCTCACCTCCCATATATTCTGTAAACGCTTACATTCTAATCACTTATCGGCCAGTTGTCAACCATTTTGTCAATTGTTTTGATCATTGATTTGCCGCCTGATAATGGGGAGCGTTAATCGAAACGCCCGAATTTCTAAAAATGTTAATTTGAGCTGGAATCCCACAATGCTTCTAAGGCTTCGATTAGCGCTGAAACCGCCATTCATGCCAAGACGATGCATAATATACTTCGTGCGGCGGACATGAAATAAATTGGTTATGATCATAAAAGATTTTAGCTGGTACTGCTCCATCAATTGCTTGCTAAAGATTAAATTCTGAACGGTGTTGTGTGACTTGTCTTCTTTTAATACTCTTTTCGCCGGAACGCCCTTCTCAACCAGATACTTTTTCATGAGTTCTGCCTCCGAGCGACGTGAACCAACGGCTCCCCCCGATACAATGATGTATTTGTGCCCATACTGCTGAAATCGTTTGTAAGCCTCATCCAGTCTTTCCTTAAGCAAAGGGTGTATTCGGCCGTCTTTAGATACATAGCCAAGTACAATAATCGCATCTGCTTTACCAGGTTGTAATATAACTGCATGCAGCCAGCATATGTAAGCCAGCACCGTCATCGCTGCTATTGCAATTATCCATCCGATCCATACCATTACTTACTCCTCTAGGCGTCATTTTCTGTATTTAATCAAATCAGTTTACAAATATAATATCTTTTTTTATTACAATGTCAATACAATCCGTTTCATTTTTTAAGTGTTTTCGGAATAAAACTTTCCGCATTGATTGTATTCTGCTGCATAATACCGCCATCCATCGTCGTTTTTATGAAAATTCAAATGATATGCTCGTTGAATTAAACGAACTTGCAACTTTTATTCGCCTCGTATTAATGCTACACTTGAAGCAAAGTATGTTCCTAATTTGTCAAATGTTTTGAATCTATATTATATAAAACGTTGTTGGAAAGAGGATGCATATTGTGAGTGATTCGGTTAAACAAACCAGCCATATGTTATTAAAATCAATTAATCAGCAGAAGGTTCTTTTTCTCATTTATTCAGAGGGGCCGATTTCTCGCGTAGAGCTTGCGGAAAAGACTGGACTAAGCAGACAAACGGTAACCAATATCGTGAATCGCCTGTTGAAGGAAAAAATAATCGTGACAGGGGAGCTTATCGACTTGGAGGCAGGCAGCGGAAGGAAAAGAGTCGGCCTTCATATCAACAGCGGCCATTTTTATGCCATTGGGCTTGAGCTCGCCGGCAAATACATTCGCGGAAAAGTGTTCAACCTGCGTCAAGAAGCTGTCGCATCCGCAGAACGCACGAGCAACAAATATGGTTCTATCGATGTGCTGATGCAGCTGTTGCATGAAGTTATCGATGAGCTGCTTACCCAGGTGCCCAACACCTCCAAAGTAAAAGGGATCGGAATCAGTATGCAGGGCCTGGTAGATTCTCAGCATGGCATCGTTCTGCGGACACCCGGCATAGGCGTTCATCGCCTGCCGCTCAAGCAGCTGCTTGAAGACCAATATAGCATCCCTGTGTATATCGAGAACGATGTCAATCTTCTCTCTGTCAACGAGAATATGAACGGCTGCTTGAAGGATTCCCATAACAATATCACAATCAAGTTTGATTATGGTACAGGCGGCGCGATCGTCCATGATAAACAAATTATAGCGGGATCAAGCTTTGTTGCAGGTGAATTCGGGCATTATAAAGGCTTCTATGGAGAAGATGCCTATCCATGCCATTGCGGCAGATCCGGATGCTTAACAACGCTGGCTTCCAGCAGCGGACTTAGTGTTTCCATCAAATGCACACTGGAGGAGTTCGCAGAAGGCATAAGAACAGGAGATCCTAAGTTCCTTAGCTTATACGAAAAAATTGTCGATGGCATCGCGATCGCCGTTACCAATATCATTACATTTATAAATCCAGACAGTCTGCTTATAACGGGCCGAGTCATTCATACCATCAGCCCCGAAATGTTCAACGAGATTAGAGCCAGGGTGATGCACCAGTTGCCTGTGACAGTTAATAACGTACAATTGATCTACCTTCATAACAAACCGGATGAAACCAAGCTTGCTGCCGGGTTAGTTATTAAACGCGCATTTGAAATACCGCTGGATACTTTATCTCTTTAATTGACCCCATTTTTGGATGTCATTCCTAAAATGGATAAATCGATGTACGCAATAAACAGAACTCTCCATACTCGGAGAGTTCTTTCTTTGTAATCCATATCCTTCGCCCATATCGTCAGTACGCTGGTATACCCCTAGTAGACGCTATTGTGCGCTAGTGCGTCGATTCCGTTTGCGTATCAACTCGGCAAGTTAGATTAGCCAGTCGCCGTATCTCATCGCTTAACCTTCGATTGACCGGATACACTTCTTCTATGAAATTTAAAATGCGAAGTGCCGATTCGGGAACATGATCGTAACCCTGTATCATCTCTCCTATGATTTCCGCAAAACGGGGGTATCTCCGCTCTAAACGCCTCTCATTGCCGAATGGGTCGGGATAGTAGTCCACCTCTTGCTCCAGCAGATGGAGCACGGATAGAATCCTGTCGACTGCGTATCCTTGAACAAACCTTGTCGCGGATAGACGCTCTCCCCTAGCATAGCGACCAAGCCCCACGTATAGATTGGTTAAGGCTTCATTCAAAGGAAAGTCCAAGGAATCCACTTTTAGGCTGGGGATCGGGTTGGAAGGTTTGGCGATTGCCGTATTGGCATACATAGGGTCCTTCCAAATGACCCGACCTTCCGTATAGGTGGCGTTCGCCAGCTCCCATTCCTCGAATACAGCATATTCCCCGAAAATACCGTCCTCGAACAGGACTTTGTAACCAACACCCGAATTCTTAAATGAATAGGCAAGAGGGTGTACGTCCTCGAGCCAATCCAACCGGTCTATATATCTGTTTTTCTCCCCGGGCTTTACAATGACAAAGAAATCTAAATCCGAATATTCATCCAACCGGTCTGTCTCGACCCCAACGGAACCAACTCCCAATAATAAAAGAGCTCCCCCCTTGCGTTCGAGCGACTTGCCGATCTCGCCCAGCCGCTGTAACAGCGATTCTGATCTCAACATTACGAATCCTCCCTTGTTTTGGAATGCAAAAAGGGTCCAACCCACTTCTCAGCGAGGTTGAACCCGAAGGTTACATTGCCTTTATTATCCTACCGTGAAATTATCACGTATTCTTGTTGCTGTCAATCGAAAAACTTGCCGTCACTTATGATAAGATTCAGCTTAACGGGTCTATCGACGGAATATAAGAAGGAGCTTGTTGCGGCGCATACGATTACGCTGAAGTAGTACGATCCCTAACTCTGTTATCCTGCCAAAAAACTATCTCTGCAGCAACTCGTCCCGCGCTTCGGTCAGCGCGAACCCCAGCAGGTTTCGGCCCCGCCATTTCACGGGATTCTCCGCATCTGGATTGGACTGGCCCATGCCGATCCCCCATATGCGGTCTCGCGGGCTGGCCTCGACGAGGATGCGGTTCTTCGTCGACTTGAGATATTCGCCAAGCTCCGGATTCTGCGAAAACTTGGCCAAGCTGGCTCTTTTAACGATGTCGTAACATTCCTTGTCCCAAGTATCCTTGTCAAAATTTCGGACCGCGCGCCCATAAGCCTTCATCTCCTTAGGATGCTTAGCTGTAAGGATCGACTCCAGCATTTCATGGTCGCCGAACAGTCTTGCCTTCTCGGCCATCATAAACTGCTCGGCACAGGAATACTCCGTCCCTTCTACCGTGAACGGGCACATCCACCACTGGCTGAAGCAGCTTTTGTCGACGCTCCCGTCCTTAGGCGGCGTATGGCCCCAAAAGAATACAAACTTGAACGTTCTCCCTTCGTTATATGCTTTTCTTAGCTCATCGAGATTGTAAATCATCGTTAGTCCTCCAGTTTTCTCCGATACAAGCGGGATGGCCTGTGTCCCGCATTTTCGGTGTAATGATCAGTCTCCGCCACGAGATCGGCCACCTTGCGCCGGAAGGCTGCCTTCAATAGCTCTTTATCCATAATGACCTCATAAACCTGCTGCAGCTCCGTCAATGTAAAAAGCTCTGGCATTAAGTGCAGCGCAATATCGGTATAGTTCACTTTTCCCCGCAGCCGCTCGATCGCGCACGCTATAATCTTCGCGTGGTCGAAGGCCAAACCGTTATTCGATACGATCTTATATTCCGTGCTGGTGGATGTCGTCTTCACGGTCAACGTCCTGGGCACGATCGCCGAAAGCTCCTCTTCACCACTTAGCTTGAGTTCATACTCCAGCGTCTTGACGTATCCGTCCTCCATCAGCTCTTTCTGCTCCCGCAGCAGCCGATAGGAGACCTTAAACCAAGCGGCGTCGGCCGCATCGTCTCCCGCCTGAAGCTCCAATTTATCGCTGTTGATCAGAGCCATGTAGCTGCAGCTCATCACCCAGGTTCGGGGATCTCGCCCGATATCACTGAACGTATACAACTGCTCCAAATAAACGTCGTCCACGCCGGTTTCCTCGCGCAGTTCCCTTGCCGCAGCCTGCTCAGTCGTCTCGCTCGGTTGGACAAAGCCGCCAGGCAGCGCCCATTTACCCAGGAAGGGGTGACCTCCCCGGCGAATGAGCAGGATGCGGAGCTCTTTTTCGGGTAACTTCCGATAGCTGTCAGCCGCCTCGTCCGTAACCGTGAAGATCACCATATCGGCTGCCACCGAAGGCCGCTCATAATCTCCTGCCCGGTACTTCTCCAAAAATTCGCGTTCCGTAAGTCCGTCCCGATCCAACAAGTCCAATGGGGGCGCCTCCTTGTTTTTTGATTCTAAATGGGTTGTGGTTATGGGTTCATTTTACTCCCTGTCTGCATCTAATTCTAACCGTTTTAGCTCCCCGAAATAGTTTCGATAGGGCTCGAACTTCGCCAGCACCTCGTCTACCTTGCGCATGCGCTCTTCCAAGCTTCCCCGAAGCATAATGTAGGGAATGCGCCGCTCCTTCAAATCCGCGATGATCTGTTTATGAAAAACATGCCGCTTCTGATCCCCGCTTCGATCCCACGTATCATCGTAAGGAATATCGTCGTCGCACAAGAAGAACAGATCGTAGCGCTGCGCATTTTCCAGGGCAATCCGTGTTAATCGTTCTGGCGCCCGGCCGTGGTAATCCATGGCGAACATATACGTCGTAATCGCATTGGTATCGACGAAGAGAAATCGGTTCGCCGCGAGCAAAGCCTGCTCTTCGCGCTCGATATGACCCACAGCGATTTCATCAAACGCCTCCAGGCCGATTCTGCGGTCCACCTGATGCTCGGTCCAATAATCGCGTCCGTATTCGCTCGCGTAGGTCGTGTTATACCGCCGTGCCAGCGCTTCAGTGATGGTCGACTTGCCCGTCGACATCGCCCCAACAAATACCACCTTCGTGATTAAGTCCCGGTACACGATATCACTTATGAACTCCCTGTACTTATATGGGTCGGAACGGATCATCGTTGCAGAGATCGGAACCCGCTCGCGGGCTTCATCGACCCGCCGGTCGACCGAGCCCAAAGCAAGACTCATATGCCTGCCGTAAAACTCACTCGAGTAAAAATGCGTTACTTGCTCGCCGTTCAGTAAACGGAGGATATACTGTTCTTCCCGAATCTCGTGCTCTCTGTCATCCGAATACCCGTCAGGACCGTCCCAAGCTTCGATGACCCGGACTGCCGGGTACAGCCGTCGAATCCAATTCGCCCGGATATGAAGCGGGATCGGCGTGACCGTCGTCTCGTAAATGACCACGATTAACTCATCGACCTCCTGCAGCGCCGTTTCGATCATGAACTGATGCCCTTTATGCAGCGGGGCAAACTTCCCCAGCGTTAATCCGAGCGTTTTCATGCCGCCACCTCCTTGGCCCCTTTATTCCAATTGTAATAGCCGTATACCGCATTAACCAAATACGCGCTCCACATGACGATCATCAGCATGCCTTCGCTGCTGCCCTCCAGCAATCGAATCGCCCACAGCAGCACCGTAAACAAATTCAACACAATATAGACCAGCCATTGTTCCTTGAATCTGCGGACCATTAAAAAGGTGGCCACAACGGACAGCGCCGTCGTAGTAGCGTCGATGTAAGGCGAGTTCTGTCCCGGGATGAACGAAAGCCCAAATCCCAGCAGCAAACAGCCTAAAATGCAGACTGTCCCAACGAGAAGCAGACCTTTAAGTTCCATTTGGCGCATGATCAGCTTGCCGTCTTGGCGGTGATTTTTCCACATGTAGAAGCCAATGACGTTCATCGGAACGAAGAATAACAGATTCAGCATGACCTCTCCAAACAACCCGTTAATATAGGCCAGATAAGCGTAACCAACGGTATTGTACATGCCGAAAACATAGCTCATCAGATTGCCCTTCGCCGCAAGCACCACGCATAGCACCCCAGTAATAAAAACGGTAAAACCGAATAAAGAGTCCTTGGAAATCACCGTAAACCCCACAGCAATCGAGGTGAACAGCACCAACCATGCTATTTCGAACAGGTTCCAGCCACTCGCAACCTTTTTCACAATTCATCCCCTCAGCTTTCTCCACTGATTTATAGAAGGAAAACACCCAACACACTTAGTATCGTTTTGTTAATAACAATTTGTTACTATCAAAAATAACAGAAAATCCTGCGTAGGGCAAGTGAAATCTCCCCATTTGTCGCAGGCTTGATCTTTTACCTTCTGTTGTCCCTTCAACAATTAGCGAAAATCATAGGAGAGGACGAACACCACTTGTTACAACGCGGAATATACAAATGAATAGGCACTTATCCCAATCATGCTTATTCTGTAAACTTTGCGAATCGGAATAGGCACAAAGGAGTGTGTAGATTGGTACTCACATCATCTCACTATTTTGCCCACGGCAACACTGCGCGCGGGGCTCATTACTTGTATGAATCCGCATTTGATGGATTGAACAAGATTTTTGTCCTTACGGGGCCCCAAGGTACGGGGAAATCGACGGTCATGCAAAGCTTGGCGGATCGCCTGCTGGATCAAGGCTTGCATGTGCAATGCTTCCACTCCCCTCTCCGTCCTGACGAACTGGATGGCATTATTTGTACGGAATTGAAGGTTGGTATGGTCGACGGGCGAGTCTGTAAGGGGATCTCGGATCGCGGGGCTTGCGACATCGTCTTTATCGATTTTGGGGAAGCGTTCGATAACAGCCTGATTTCACCGGAAGACTTGGTCACGATAGAAGATCTTAGTGGCAAGCTTGAGGATGCCTATTCAACTGTGTATGAAACATTCGCAAATGCACTACGGATTCATGACGAGTGGGAAAAATATTATATCGAAAATATGGATTTCGCGAAGGCCGATCAGATTGCACTGGAATTCATTCAAGAATTATACGCCGGTCATGAAAGCAGTACGCCAATCGCTCCGCGTCACTTATTTTTCGGAGCTGCGACCCCGAGGGGGGCGTTCGATTTTATTCAAAGCTTGACCGCTCAGCTGGAAAGACGGATTTTCATCAAAGGAAGGGCGGGATCCGGCAAATCGACGCTGCTGAAAAAGCTTGCCTCCGCTGCCGAACAGAAAGGAATCGACGTTCAAGTGTTTCATTGCGGCTTTGACCCGAACAGTCTGGATATGCTGATATTCCCGGAGCTTCAAACAGCGATCTTCGACAGTACCGCTCCGCATGAATACTTCCCCGATCGGGACGGGGATGAGATCCTAGATATGTACACACGGACGATAGCCCCTGGTACCGATGAAGCCTATGCTGACGAAATAGCCGGTATCAAGGCGCGCTATTCGGCAAAAATGAAAGAGGCTACCTCCCATCTGGCGGAAGCCGAAGCCATCGATTCTCAGATTAAGGCCTACTATGTTGCGGCCACCGATTTTTCGATCGTAGAGAAACTCCATTTGCAATTACAGTCCGAATTGAATGCACTGATGAGCTCCATTCAGCCTTCAAAATAAGATAACACCCAAAGGCGTTATATTTCAGGCGGGGCCCAGCAGTCTAATGCAAGCTGAGCTCCGTTTGAGATTGAATCTGCTTCCGCAAGTTATATAGGAGATTTCCACATTTAGAATCAGTTGATTAATATTTTTGGCTCCTCATTTGCAGGCCCTACGATTGTGTTTCCGCCGAAACTGAGATGCTGACCATACTTCTCTACGATAAAGCTGTTAAACGATCCATCTGCATCCACTGTAGCAGTGACTGTAGGAGCCCCTTTTTTGGTGAACGTCATTTGATCCTTATCCCATGCATTTGTTCCTCTTGCTCCCTTATATCCTTTCAAATCAAAATTTATCATCGCTTTCGCATCTTTCACTGCGTTCTTCGTTAATGCATCCAACGTCAGCTTCTTGAGCTTTGCATCTTTTGCTTTTTCTTTCTTCTGGAATTCTTTGTAATTGTCTACACCTTTACCATTGCTTTGGACACTTGCTTGGAGCAGTTCCAGCGTTTGATCCTCAATTGCAAAGCTCACATCGATCGTTTTTGATTTATACTTATATTGGTACACATTCGGTTTGCCATCAAGGACAAACACACGATCCAACTTTTCTCCTTTCTTGACCTTACCATTGGTAAGCTTGGATAATACCTGAGCAGCCTGCTTCTGCACGCTTGCCGGGGCATCGTCAGGTGCATAATTTACGCCATGTATACTTCCGTTATCCTCCATATAAACTTGTTTATTTTGTTTGGCATTCGATGAGATTGTACCCACACGGTAGATAGACTCGGAGATACTCACGTATTTTGGTTCTTCCCCTGGGAATAACGTTTCCCATGTTTCCTTCAGTTTGCTTTGATATTTCCCACCGTTTAAATCTTCATAATTGATGTTGATACCGATATCATTTAGCTTTCCATTCTTTTTATAAGAAATAGTATCATATTTGAAGTTCTCTCTTTTAAAATTCACAAAGTCTTTCATGGCAGTTCCCTGAATTAACTTATACGTATTTCCTGTTAGCTCTTTCAGTTTATCCTGAGCCTGCTGCATAAGCTTCTGATCCGCTTTAACATTCTGTGAAGCATTGATATTTACTTTGTTGGGCGAATCTGCCCGAACAGGAGTTTGGCATCCCAGCAAATTTCCTGATAATAAAGCTACCCCGAGTATAGGGAAAATCTTCTTTTTGTTCATGTCAATGAATTCCTTTCTTTTGCTACCTCATGGTTATATTGAAATATAAGTGCATCTCCAAGCTGCTTTTCAATACATATCAGTCAATTAACAATTTGAGTTCTTCATTTGGGGGACCTGCGATGGTCATTCCGGAAAAATCGATTGTCTGATTATACTTATCAATGGTAAAGCTGCTAAACGATCCGTCTTTATTAAATCTGGCAGTAACTGAAGGCGCCCCTTCTTTGGTGAACGTCATATGATCCTCATCCCATGCATTTGTACCTCTTGCTCCCTTATATCCTTTCAAATCCAGATCCAGCATATTTTTTGCGTCTTTCATTGCGTTCTTCATTAAAGTGTCTAACGTCAACTTCTTCATCTTTGCACTTATTTCTTTTTCTCGTTTCTGGAATTCTTCATAATTATCTACACCTTTACCATCCTTATGATATACATCAGCTTGGAGCAGCTCCAGCGTCTGTTCTTCAATGGAAAAGATTACATCCATCGTTATTGATTTATACTTATATTGATACACATTCGGTTTACCATCGCGGACATACATCCGATCCAACTCAGCACCTTGCTTGACTTTTCCATCAGTAAGCTTGGAGAATACCTGAGCAGCCTTCTTCTGTACGCTTGCCGGGGCTTCGTCAGGAGCATAATTCACGCCATAAATACTTCCATTCTCCTGCATATACATTTGTTTATTTTGCATAGCATTCGATGAGATTGTACCCTCATAGTAGATTGACTCTGAGATATTCACATATTTCGGTTCTTCCCCCGGGAATAAAGCTTCCCACGTTTCTTTCAGTTTGGTTTGATATTTGCCACCATTTAGATCTTCATAATTGATTTTAATACTGATCGTTTCGAGCTTTCCATTCGCGTTATAAGCAATAATATCGTCCTTGATTTTCTCTCTTTTAAAATGGATAGTATCTTTCGTAGTGGTTCCTTGAATTAACGTATACGTATTTCCTGTCAATTCTTTAAGCTTATCCTGAGCCTTTTGCATAGGGGTCTGCTCTGATTTAGCACCTTGTTCAATGTTTGAATTTACGTTGTTATACGCATTGGATTGATTCGGTGTATCAAATCCAAGCAAACTCCCTGATAATAAGGCTGCTCCGACGATAGGAAAAATTATTTTTTTGTTCATACGAATAAACTCCTTTATTTATTATTTACTTACCTACAGTTTGTAATGGAATGCTTCAGCCACGTTGAAATAAATCTATGAAATCAGAAGCCATCACCCCCTCTCATTGCATTGATTAGTCCATTCCTTTCTCAGATAACTGCTTTAGCTCAATTTTAATAGAATAGATCGTTCCTTTAGAGGTGAACAGCGCAGTCACGTCTGGAGAACCCGCTTTGGTGAACGTTAATGTATCGAACCGGTATTCAAGTTTGGATACGTTATAATCAGCCAAGTCCAGATTCATCCAAACTTTAGCTTGCTTCACGGCTTCCTCACGAATCTTGTGCAGCTCAATTGCTTTTGTTTTCTCAACCAAGTCACGATATTTATTTTTATCATCCACTTTATTGAGTTGATCCGACAACGGAAAGGCTACAACCCTTGTGATCTGATTCGTATTTTTTTGTACATCAATGAGGATAGAACCCTTGTCTGTGTTGTACACGAACTTATATACGGGGTTTTGATTGGGTCTTAGGATCATTCGACTCACTGACCGTTTACTTTGTTTAAAATCCCCAACTTTATTAAAAATTTGATCCGCTGCATCTTTTGCAGCATCTGGAACCTGATTCTCTCCAATCGGTTGTGTCGCATAATACCAGTTGCCTTCGTCAAATTCGATGGATCTGTTTTCGTTTCGCGCCTCTATGTGAAATGTGTTTGGTTTATATTCGTACATAATTACTTCATTAATTGCTTCTCCCTGAGGGAAAATCTCATTCCAAACCCTTTGCAGCTGGCTTTTAAACTCTTGGTCCTCAATGTCATCAAAGCGAATCATCCCCGAATGAAATTTCTTATCCCCATCCGAGCCTTGTACATAAAGTGTATCCGCCGTCTCATTTGGATTTACTTTCATTTCTTTGGCAAACGGATTAATATATTCAAGTAATGATAGCCGCTCTATGGCTTGAGCCATGACAGGAGTTAGAGACACGCAAAGAGCAACCGATGCCGCTGCGATGACTCCCACTCTTCTTGTAAAGAATGGCTTTTGTCTTGACATGCTTTTGGATTCAAGCTTTTCTACAATCTGTTGACTCATGCTGTGCTCTGGCGTCTCCGTGTCCCGAATCATTTGCTCCACTTGGTGAATATTTACGGTTTTAGATGGATTAGGTGATCGACGCATTCACTGTCCCTCCTTCATTAACTTCCTTCGTCTGCAGTTTTTTGCGAAGGCGTTCATACTTTTTGCGCACGGTTGCTGGCTTCATATTCATGATTTCACTAATCTCGTTAAAGTTGTATCGCTGAATCGCACGGAGAACTAATATGTGTCTCTCTTCGGCAGTCAGTAAATTTAGAAAATCCTTCAGTGTAGCTTGACTGTCTATTTGCTGAGTTGAGGTTTCAGGCTGATCATATTTATAACGATCTATAAAACGAAACCACCTTTTTTTGCTCCTGATTTGATTCAGACTGTAATGGTAGGCAATTTTGTACAGCCATGCCGAGAAAATCATATTTGGACGATACTTATGTATCTGTTCATACACTTTGATAAATATTTCTTGTAGAGCATCCTCGGCTTCTTCCTTGTTTTTGAGCATATGATAACAATAGATATACATTGGTTTTTCAAAGTTTCTTATAATGGAAGCAAAAGCTTCCTTATCACCAAGCTTAGTCCTTTCAACCAGCATCTCGATTTCTTCCGAGTTTGATTTAGACTCTCCGTAATGTCTGTCCAAAAATCTTACCCCCTCCTGCCTACACTCTTAAAACACCAATGCAGCTCATTTTGTGACAGTTGCATTAAAAACAATTTGGAAATCATCGACCTTGAAATGATATAAAAGAAAAAGTATTTACTGGTATAAGGTATCTCTTAGGAATTATTTTTAAGTGAATTTAAACTACTTGCGATACGGTTCAGCTTACCGTCTTTATCGGCGAAAAATGCGAAAGGAGCATGCCGCAACATGCCCCTTTGTATTTTTTGATCATTTTATTTACTGTGGTTTCCCCCTTAGTTTTAAATTGAAGGAACCAAACAAAGCGGATTAGGGGAACCCTTGAAAGGTTGTCTCTAATCTTCCCATAATTTCATCCTGTATCTCTTAGTGTAGTTCCATATCTACCTCCGTCTGGGGGTTTCAGGAAAGCTGTTGAAGTCGCCCTTGCAGTGGATTCAATGTCTACCTCTAAACCGTTTAATCGCATCCTCGGTCACCGGCTCGAAGAGGTTAAGAAGGTTGCCATCGGGATCGCGGAATAGCATAGAACGGTTCCCCCACGGCATCATGGTCGGTTCCTTTACCCAATGATCGACAAATGGCTTCAAGCGCACATATTCGGCTTCGACATCGTCGACGCGGAACTCAATAATGACCGTGCGATTATAGCCCCCCACTACGGAACCGACGCCGAATAGCTGCGCCGTCTGGGAGTGGCCGATTGCAAGGGTGCATGATGGCAAGGCGAGTTCGGCAAATACGGGCGCGGGTCGTTCCGCCGAAACCCCCATGACTTTCTCATAGAACTCGACGAGACGATCCACGTCGTCAGTAATAATGCGTACAGAAGCGAAATTCACAAGATACCATCCTTCCTAATAACAGGTTTGGCTGTGTCCCACAGCCGTTGTAAACATACATTTTCCTTATCTATCTCCTTTACATTTACCTGTCCAATTATAAAAAAACGCTACTGACAACCTTATGTCAGTAGCGTTTTAGAATTTTTGGGGTTTCCTCACGAATTTGATTTCGGAATCCATCTTGATGCTCTTTCATATCCTCTACGTAATGATAGTTCGATTCCTTCACCTTATCTGCGATGTCATGGTTAAATCGAAGGCATACTCGCAAGTGGCGACTATCTATAGCTGTATACTCCCTTAAGTCAAAATGCTCGGGGAGTTGCAGCTCCAGCATGATGGCCAACTAACGATCTGTTTTGCTCATTGAATGCTCCCTTGATACGTAATACGGTACAACAGAAACTTGCCGTTACTTTTAATCTTTCAAAGCGGCGATGTCGAGCCCGCTCAGGCGCACCTGATCGGCTGTCATGCCGATCTCAGTGATCTTGCCATCCACAACCGTGAATTCGAGAATGAATATCGGTTGTTCCAATTGTCCTGCGATGACACCTACCGATTCGTTCACAAGCACCAGCTCCATACTACGGGCACGAGTGGCGAATTGATTAGCCTGCTTGGCCACGGCATCTGAACCGCGAACAATCGGCACATTGGCGACTGGCGCGAACGCGGAGTCGTTTCGAAGTACGACATTCGGGTCCAATATCGAGAGCAGTTTCTCAAAGTCTCCGTTACGCGACGCTGCGAGGAATGCATCGACTAGCTCCCTTTTTCCCTGAAGCTCCGCAGTTTCCGAAGTCGATTCGGTCCCCTGGACTCGACGACGTGCACGGCTCGCAAGCTGTCTTGCTGCGGGCTCGTTACACCCGATAATGAAAGCGATCTCCGAGAAAGACACCGCGAATATATCGTGAAGTACGAACGCAATGCGTTCAGCGGGATTCAATTTCTCGAGGACAACGAGCATCGCAAGACCGACGGAAGCAGCAATTACCGCTTCGTGCTCGGGATTGCTTCCGTCTTGATGACCTGTAACCGGTTCAGGTGCACCAGCCAACGCAAGCTCTTCCCGCCGCGACTTACGTGATCGAAGCATATCAAGACACACCCTCGAAATGATGGTTGTCAGCCATCCCCCCATATTCTCGACTTTGCTCGTATTTGAGCGGATAAGACGGATCCATGACTCCTGCACTGCGTCATCTGCTTCGCTCCGAGATCCGAGCATCCGGTAAGCCACCGCCTGCAAAAGATTCCGATGCGCCTCAAATTGTTCGACAAGCCAGTTGTGGTCGTTCATGCGCCACAATCCCACCCTTCACTTCTTATTTACTTATTTGTCGATAGAAGCTCTGTAAATGTGACGGAGATGTGAGGAAAAAATTTCGATCAATCGGTCACGTTTTTTCGAACGCTTACGACATAGTTAGTGACAAGGGAAACCGGTCGTCAGGTGATGTGCTCATCGGTGCCCCGAGAAATCAAATTCTTAATTGGAGGAGTTAAAATGAAAACTGTAAACCCATTAGTAATCGTAGACCATTGTGAAGATGCATTAAAGTTCTATCATGAAGTATTGAACGGTGAAGTAAAGGTTCTCAACAAGAATGATGGTAAAGCGACATTCGCCCATTTTCTGTTAGATCATTCTATCATCCAAATTTCTGACTCCGCGGCAGTAGGTTATCCGGTAACCCCTGGCGGGAATCATCGAATCTACCTGCAGTTCGATAATGAAGAGGAAATCAAGACGGTATACGAAGCATTCAAGACAGGCGGAAAAGTTGATTCTGAATTGCAAAAGACCTTTTTTGGCGCACTTCTTGCCGTATTGACTGATAAGTTCGGAGTTAATTGGAACCTGGTTTACTTTTTTGCAAAGTAGAAGTTCGGAGTGATTACTGACTGCTGGTTGAAGAATTATTTCATTTTTTTTATTTTGTCATACTCGCAAAGTAAAATGAATGGGCGTCCAACTGGACGCCTTTTGTTCTTCTAGTTCTACTTTTCGCTTCGCTGTTTCTTAGTACGGTTCTCCTTATCATCTAAAGGGCGAAATCGAAGGGCGCTTAATAGTTGTCAACGGGTGCTGGCTGGAATGCGAGGTTCCAAGTTTATAGATTTCCTGTATGATGATGTTATGAATAGAATATTATCTTTTATGGATTGGGGTATATTCGCTCTTCGTTTATACCATTACATTTTGCTGTTGTCCCAGGCTCTGACGGTAAGTGAGTTTTCGATCCGAACGTTATTAGACGTGATCTGGCTGAGCATAGCCCTTGTCGTCCCTTTGCTGTTCTGGTTTCCTGGGCGCCGGACGACGAACAAATTCTGGTTTTGTATACTAGAGCTGTTACTAGGCGGTTCTTATTATGTGCATTCTGTGATTGATCCGGATCTGACTTCAAAAGCTGACTATTTGCTGCCGAGTCTTACAATGGGGTACTTATTGACTAAGCAAACCCTTTGGATCATCCCCGTCATTGTTTTTATTCCATTTTCCTTTCAATCTTACCTCAGATTATCTTGGGAGCAAGCCCTAAGTATCGGAACAGACAATCTGCTATTCTGCTTCATTGGCATGTGGGCAAGCTTCGTCGCCAAGGCGTATAATCAGAAGAATACACTGGTGGCCGAAGTGGAACGTCAAAATAAACTGTTAACTCACTACTCGGCCGAGATCGAGAAAATGACTCTGCTTGAAGAGCGCAACCGCATGTCGAAGGAGCTTCATGATACACTGGGACATTCCTTTATCTCACTCATTCTGAGCCTTGATGCCTCTATTGCCCTTATGGATAGCAAGCCTGCCGAGGCCAAAGATCGATTAACTCGCTTAAGAACATTGGCTGAGAATAATTTGGACGAGATGAGAAACATCGTTCACGAGATGGGAGAAGAAGAGGAATCCAGTCTGATTCGACAGGTTGAATCCCTTGTGGCCCGTTTCCGGGAACACACGGGTACGGGCCTGACTTTGAGTCTGCCGGAGACAGAACGCTCCATACGTTTTGAAGTCCGGCAAGCGGTCCTTCGGGTCATCCAGGAATCCCTTACCAACGCATTAAAGCATGGAAAGGCATCTCAGCTTCATCTGGAGCTTACATTTTCCGAGAGCGATCTGCAATTGTCCGTTCGAAATAACGGGAACCCGATCGACAAGCTCAATTACGGCTTCGGCTTGACCACGATGAAACAGCGGGTTGAGCGGTTGGGTGGTCGCCTTCAGCTATTTTCTGTGAAGGGAACTCCAGCAATGACCGAAGTCCGATGTGAAATCCCGCTGAAAGGAATGATGCCGCATGGAGAAAATTAAGGTGCTGATTGCCGATGATCAAGAATTGATTCTCGAGAGTTTACATATCGTGTTGTCCATGGAAGAAGATTTGGAAATTGTCGGTTTGGCCAAGAATGGCGAAGAGGCACTGAAAGGCTGCGAGCAGTTTATGCCGGATATTGTGTTGATGGATATCAATATGCCAGTCATGGACGGCGTCGCCGCAACGAACCTGATTAAAGAACGAATACCTGCAACCAAAATCATCATGCTGACCTCCTATAAGGAAGTTGAATATGTATTAGCGGCGTTAAGCTGTGGAGCAGAAGGTTATCTGCTCAAAGCCCTTCATCCCAAAGAACTAGCTGCAGGCATACGGGTGGTTCAGGCGGGAGGGACTTTAATCTCGCAGGAAATGGCAAGTAAAATGATCAAGAGCATCAACAATACCAACCCTGCGAGAAATAATGAATTCGGGCTCACTGCCCGTGAAATCGAAGTGCTGCATAAGCTGGCTTCTGGCCTTCGTAATCAAGACATTGCCGAGGCGCTGTATCTTAGTGAAGGAACGGTCAAAAATTATATCTCCACGATTTATTCGAAGCTGAATGTGAAAGGAAGGCGGGAGGCCGCCCGTAAAGCCCGAGATTCGGGAATGCTGGATCATTCATAAGCCGATCCCCAAAAAGCTGGTGACTCATTAGAGTTACCGGCTTTTTTCGCATATAGCCATAGATTAAATGATGACAAAAGCGCACTGTCTCCTATGACTTTTTCAGCCTATACTCATAGCATCAACCAACCGAGGAGGCAATGTAAGACATGAAGAAAAAAGTGTCCGCAAATAAAGAGAGCCTGCAGAATGGCGGGAAATTAAGCGCTTGGAGTACATTTTGGCGTTTTCCAATCGTCTGGATGCTTGCGGGGGCTGTCGGTATTGTTGTCATAGATACGTTATTCCGGCAGTTGACAGAGCGAGTGGACGGGGTGATTTCCCTTGTCCTTACACTAGTGATGGGGTTGCTGGCCATCTTGGTTTATAAGCTTACGCTGACATACCTGGCCCGGCGTGCCACTCCAGAGATAGCTGGTCAGCGCGCAGGGATCGAAACCTTGCTGGGCGTGCTAACCGGGACAATCTTTATCGCAGGGGCCGTCTTTATCATTATGGCGCTGGGAGGATACTCCTTTCAGTGGGCAAGTTCTGCGAATGCGGGTTCTGTTCTACTATCCACCATTGGAGCAGCTTTAGGAGCAGCCATTGTCGAGGAGCTTATCTTTCGCGGACTTATGTTACAAGCCATTGATAAACTGGGGGGAACACCGCTCGCGCTCGCTATAACCTCTCTATTCTTTGGAGTTGCCCATCTTGGCAATGCAGGGGCAACATTATGGAGCGCGTTCGCCATAGCCCTGGAAGCAGGCGTTCTGCTCGGAGCCGCCTTCCTGTGGCGTCGGAGCTTGTGGTTTGCCATGGGACTGCATTTTGCTTGGAATACTATTGAGGGTTTGCTTGGCATTCCTGTTTCCGGACACTCATCTGCCGGTCTATTTACGGTAGAGGTGAACGGTGCCTCGCTTCTCACAGGTGGCGATTTTGGACTTGAAGGTTCCATTGTTCCGGTTGTGGGCAGTCTTCTGTTGTCTATTCCTATGCTCATTGGGGCTGCGCGGTATCGAAGGGTTGACGCCCGGAACCTTCCTGTATCGAAGTAAACGGCAGACAAGTTTCTTCGAAGGCTATTCTATGCGGGATCCCTTGTCATGAAAAACAAATTTCATAATGCTTCCATTTACCTTGTACTCGACCTTACGTCAACGAGTATACTCAATGTAATATGCCCTGCCGAACGATTTGTCCAAAGCAGGTGCCCCGCGCCAACTATCCCAAACCATGGGCGATCTCGGCCTTGCGGTCGATATTCTCATCAACAACGCAGGCTTCGGCACATACGGCCGCTTTGAGGATATGGATCCGGAGCGAGAGCAGGAAGAGATTATGTTGAACACCGCTGCGCTTGTCGACCTGACGCATCACTTTCTGCCCGGCATGTTGGGGCGCAAGGATGGAATCGTCGTAAACGTGGCTTCAATGGCCGCGTTTGCGCCTTGCGCCTATTCAGCTGTTTACGGTGCTTCCAAAGCATTCGTGTTATCTTTCACCGAAGCGCTATGGGCGGAAACCCGCGGACGCGGTGTCCGTGTACTTGCCCTGTGCCCAGGTGCGACGGATACAGGTTTTTTCGAGGCTGTCGGCAGCCGGGACAAGGCGGCGGGCAGCGCGATGTCCACCCCGGAGAACGTTGTTCAAGCCGGATTTCGTGGAATCGATAGAGGCAGCAGTTATATCATCGACGGGCGCAACAATTATATGGCGGCACAGCTGGGTCGTTTTCTTCCCCGACGCAGAGTAGCTTTGATCATGGAACGCATGTTCAGCTTAACGGGGCTATCGGCCAAAAATACTAAAGGGGTTCCCTTCCGCTGTTCTTTATAAAAGATCATCAGCGGTTCGTACGGATGTACCTCCAATTCCGTTCCGTCAAAAAGTAGGCGGAGTAGCAACTGCTATTAGCAGCGTTTCGCCTTCCCAGATATTCTTATAGCTATGGGGGATTCTGGCATCATAATAGATACTGTCCCCTTCTTCGAGCGTGTAACGTTCATTGCCCAGCATAAACTCCAAACGCCCGGAGTGGACAAATAGAAATTCCTCTCCATCGCTATGGCCGACGCCAATGTCGCCGTAAGCCGCTCCTTCTTCCAACACTCCCCATATCGGTCCCATTCGGTTGCTGCTTCCTTGACTGAGCGCGTACCAGGTAATACGGGAACCTTCGGAATGCACCAAAGGTTTGCGCTCGTTTTTCCTAACGACAATGCTTCGTTTCTCCTCGCCAAACAAATCGGTAAAATTCACGTTTAATGCATTCGCTATGCGCTTCAGAACACTGATGGACGGATTCGCCTTATCGCGTTCAATTTCACTAAGAAAAGATAAGGATACAGAGGCTGCTTGAGCTACCTTCTTGAGCGTTAATTTATGTTTTTTTCGCGTGCTTCGAATGGCTTCGCCGATCGAATTCATATGCAAGCCTCCTAAATTTTCGATGCGATTTCGCTGTCGGCGAAATTTATAACTTTATAATAGGCGTAAACATGAGCAATATCAAGCCCTTTCACTAGTGCGAAATTACGGTGTAAAAACGTTGATTTGGCGCCATTATTGGACTAACATTTAATCAAGGTTAGCGAACGAATCTTACCCGGGTATCTGAGCATCGTTCATTTCAACAGAATCATTTTCATTTACAGCGAAATTTTTATGGATAATAAGAAACGAATCACATTGATGCAACGGCTTCCTTGTTATTCGGTTCAAAGAGATATGCCCGAAGGACGAAAGGAGTTAAAAGAATGACCGCTAAAATTCCCAAGGTCTATCGAGTCGGTGATGTTACCGTGACGCGTGTCACGGAGATGATGCTTGACGGTATTCCGCCAGAAGTATATTTTCCGGGATCGTGGAACCCCCTGTTCCTGGAGGAGAATCGGAACTCTCTTCCAGCTGGCCTGATCGATGGCAATTCTCAGCTTATCGTCAGCATTGGAACGTGGGTGGTGAAAACCCCGAAGCATACGATCCTTATCGATACGGCTACAGGAAACAATAAAAACTTGCCTTTAAATCCCGATCTCGCCAATCTCCAGCTCCCCTATCTCGAGCGGCTGAAGCAGGCTGGGGTTACACCGGAGGAAGTGGACTACGTTCTGCTGACGCATCTGCATGTGGACCATGTTGGCTGGAATACAAAGCTTGTGGATGGAAAATGGGTACCGACCTTCCCCAATGCCAAATACGTATTTCCCCACGCAGAGCAGCAATATTACTCCAGCGAGGCCAGCCACAACGAGGCAAACGAAGCAAACTTTAACGTTTACGAAGAAAGCGTATTGCCTGTTGTTGAAGCCGGCTTAACGCAGACCATTGGCCCTGAGGGCGGGGAATTCCTTGATCTATTCACATTCATTCCGACACCCGGCCACAGCATCGGCCAAATGTCTATCCGTCTTAAATCCGGCGAAGAAGAAGCTTTATTCGGCGCCGATGTGATGCATCATCCGTTTCAGGTCTATAATCCGGAATGGAATTCAATGTACTGCGAATTTTCCGATCAAGCGCGTGTTTCACGGCTCCGGGTGCTGGAGCTCATCGCGGATCGCCCGGTCATTTATTTCAGTACGCATTTCCCCGGAAGTGCGGCGGGGTACGTGACTCGCAGCGGGGGCAAGTATAAGTGGAACTTTATTTAATACAGCCTGATAACAAAATCCAATACGGAAGGCGCTGAGCTTATGACAACCCATGATTTTCTTAAAAATAACCCTATCGTGACCGAAGACCTGCATATCCCGAGCGATACGCCGGGAATCGAGCTTTATGTACGAAATAAACGTCCCGCTTCCATGAATACCTTCTCTAACGAAAAAACAATCGTAATGGTTCATGGCGCTACCTATTCAATTGGCAGTCTGTACGATGTGGAGCTGGACGGCTTCACTTTTCTGGACTACCTTGCCAGCCATGGCTATGACGTATACGCCGTGGACGTTCGCGGCTACGGCGGCTCGACAAGACCGCCTGAGATGGAGCAGCCTGCCGACCTTAATCCGCCGCTTGTCCGCACGGAGACAGGTGTCCGGGATTTTGGTACAGCCGTGGACTACGTTCTGAAACGCCGGAATTTGACGAAGGTCAACATACTGGGAATGTCTTGGGGGGGAACCGTTGCGGGAGCTTATACCAGCCAAAACAACGAGAAAGTAAACAAGCTTACGCTTGTTGCACCGCAATGGCTAAGCTCCAAACCGGTTCCGATCGATACCGGAGGCCCGCTCGGTTCGTATCGCCTTGTTGCTGCCGGCAACACGAAGGAACGCTGGCTTAGCGCGGCGCCAGAGCATAAACGCGGTGAACTGATTCCGGACGGCTGGTTTGAACAATGGGTCGAAGCCACTCTTGCTTCGGATCCGGGGAGCTTAACCGATCATCCCGAGCATATCCGGGCGACCAACGGCCCTATCCTGGATATCCGCGAATACTGGACGGTTGGCAAAGCTTTCTATGATCCTAAGGATATCACGGTTCCCGTCCTTCTGGTCCATGCCGAGTGGGATATCGATGTCCCTCTTGAATTGGCGCAGAGTTTCTTCACTTCCCTGACAGGAGCCGCCTACCGCCGCTGGGTGGAAATCGGTGAAGGGACGCACATGGTATTGCTGGAGAAAAACAGACTTCAGGCTTTTCAAGCCATTCGCGGTTTCTTGGATGAAATATACGCGCCGGCGAAGTAAAGCTGCCGCTGCACAGTCGGACTCTAAGATTATATTGCTTGCCTAATGAGGGGCCCGGGCTGTCGCCTCGGGCCTTTTTCTTCACCCATTTATCAAAGAGACGGAGAGGAATTAAATACGATGAGCCATATCGCTATTACAACAACACAAGCACCCGCAGCTATCGGCCCTTATTCGCAGGCCATCGCTTTAGGAAATGCCGTCTATACGTCGGGCATGCTTCCGATTGATGCCGAAGGAAATCTGAAAGAAGGCATCGTTGACCAAACCCATCAAATAGTAAAGAACCTGCAAGCCGTTTTAGCTGAAGCTGGATTATCTTTAGCAGACGTTGTAAAAACATCCGTTTTCATGACGGATTTAGAGCATTTTCAGCAGATGAATGAAGTGTACAGCCAATATTTCAGCGATCATCACCCTGCCAGAACAACCGTAGAAGTGTCTAAACTTCCAAGAGACGCCAAGATTGAAATAGAGCTTATCGCAGTCAAACGCAATTAAATCCGCTCCATTATCCTTTATTTCTGTGAAAGAAGGCGCATCTGCTTGCGAACTTATTTGCTTCTCTTGTTTTGCGCAGCCCTTTACGGGAGCAACTTCGTGTTAGGCTCGCTGCTGCTGGAAGCATTCCCCGCCTTGCATCTGTCGGCATACCGGCTTCTGGTTTCATCGGCGTTCCTGCTTATTTATTTGGTTGCAACTCGTGGCTTGGCGAAGATTACGTTCCGCGACTTCGTTTATTTGGTCCCCTTCGTTCTATTCGGGATGCTGCTTCACCAAGTTTCTTTCTTTACAGGTCTCCGGACAACGGACGCAACCACAGCTTCGCTCATCTTATCGTTAGCTCCAATTTTCACGGCGCTATTTGCCCGCTTATTTTTGAAAGAGCCGTTAACGAAACGCATGGTTGCAGGCTCGATTGTCGCCCTCACCGGTGTCTTCTTCGTGGTTGGAACTGGCGGAAGGATGAGCACAGCCATTACCGAAGGCGTCTGGATCATGTTTATCTGTATGTTGGCATTGTCGGGATCTATGATCCTCATGAAAAAGCTGACGGAACGTATGGATGCGTTTGTCGCAACGGTGTATACCACCGTACTCGGCTGCATCTCGGTATACCCGGTGGCGGTCTGGAGCGAGCCTAACGTACAATTACAGCCTCACTTTTGGTGGTGGGTTCTCTTGGTCGGTTCGGCGCTGCTTATTCAGGGCTTATGCGCCGTAATCTGGAATGCGCAGATTCGCAAGGTAGGGGCGGCTAAAGCCTCCCTGTTTCTGAATTTACAACCGTTTGTCGCCATGATTTTAGGTTATATCACGCTCGGCACCCCGATTTCCTTAACGCAAGTGGCAGGATCTGTTCTCATTATTTCCGGCGTGGTTCTAGCCACTATGCAGGGACAGAGAACAAGGAAAACAGAAGGCGATACATTGAAAATATCCTCTGCCAAGAGGTAAAAAGCCTGCGCTGTAATCGAGGCTCACTAGAAAAAGATGGAGGTCTTACGACAAGCCAAAGGGAGCGCTTTATATCATGGCTCCCTTTGGCTTTAGGTTTAGGGCCATCCTTTTGCGGGATGGCCCTTTCTTTGATTCGCTTGATCACGCCTTTTAGATTCTTACTTAGATTCGATGCGACCTAATGGATTGGCACCCTCCTCCAGATCTTTCCGGGCTGCCAACCAGCTTGAATCGTCGAGATTGAGCGCATCGCGAAGGTAAGGCCACGTGAGCTGCTGGAGCAAAGCATCTCGTTCGGGGTTCTCGTCCGTCGTCTCCGCGACGTTGTACCCGGAGATTCCGCCAAGTATATGTTCTGCACCGAAGAGGGTGAGCAGGCTTTTACTGCCCGGGCTCAGGAAGTAGGGGTCTGTGAACCAGTCCGGCCCCTTCCACCAAATAACGGAGGGGGATTTTGCTTCAGCAAGCAACAGTACCCTCCAGGTACCCCATCGTTCTGTACTCCAAAAGCAAGCAGCTGCCCGTTTATACCGACTTTTCCTCCGAGTAAGATTCATCCCAAACTCATGCCTGGAAAAGTGCCCTTCCAAGAACTCGGGTATCTCCGATAAACTTGCCCTTATTTATGATACGGTTCCCCCCGGTTAATCTTCACCGCCCGGTAAATCTGCTCCACCAGCACCAGCCGCATCAGTTGGTGCGGCAGGGTCATCCGCCCGAAGCTGAGCTTCGTCTGGGCGCGCTTCAGGACGTCCGCGGAGAGGCCGTTGGAGCCGCCGATGACAAAAGCCACGTTGCTGGTCCCGTACGTGCCCAGCTTGTCCATATGGGCCGCCAGGTCCTCGCTGGACCACAGCTGGCCGCCGATCGCGAGGGCGATGACATGGGTGTCTGGCTTGATATGGCTGAGAATGCCCACACCCTCCTTCTCCTGCACTTGGCGTATTTCCGCTTCGCTCATGTTCTCTGGAGCTTTCTCATCCGGCACCTCGTGCACGGACAGGCGCACGTAAGGCGCAAGACGCTTACTGTATTCGGCAATGCCCTGCACCAGATACTTCTCCTTCAACTTGCCTACGCATACCATCTGTATATTCATGGCGTATTTTCGCTCCTTAAACTCTGCTGTTATGTCGTTCATTCTAACATTGTACCGCCACCAATTAAAGGACATACACAGACCCCGACCCGCCTTCCTACAGCAAGCTCCCACATTTCCTTTTCAATACAAAATCAATCCAGCAGAGCATTAGAGTTTTGAGAATCGCCAACTCGTTTACTTCTAAGCTTGCTCGACCGAGTTTGACCAACTTACATCAATTATTGAAAAAAGCCACTCTCCCTAAGAGTGGCTCTTCTCTTCCTATCTATTTTAAAATGATCGGCAGCTCTTTCAGCGCGAACATCATCGTGCTATCCATCCGTGCCAGTTCTACCGAGCGATCACGACGAAATTCGGGATAACGGTCCAGCAAAGTCTGAAGGGCAATCCGGGACTCCATACGGGCCAGCTGGGAGCCCATGCAGTAATGAATGCCGCTTCCCAAGCCCAGATGCGGGTTCGGGTTGCGGTGGATGTTGAATACATCCGGCTGATCGAACACATCCTCGTCATGGTTGGCCGAGGCCATCCAGATATAAACGTACTGCCCTTGCTTCAGCTCCTGCCCCCGCAGCACCGTGTCCTGCTTCACGCTGCGGAACATCACTTGAACAGGCGAGAAGTAACGGAAAACTTCTTCGATTGCCCCTGGAAGCAGTGCTGAGTCTCCAAGCACCTCTGCACGGACCTCAGGCAGACTGTCGAAGGCTAGCGCGGCCGATGAGATCAGATTGGTTGTCGTTTCATTACCCGCTACGAGGAGGAGAATACAGAACCCGATAATCTCCAGTTCGGTTAGGTGTTCATTGTCAATACGCGCCTCCACCAGCTTCGTGATTAGATCCTCCGGCGGATGGCGACGGCGGTCCTCGGCGATCTCCGAGAAGTATTCGCTCATCTCCCGCTGACACTGATAATAAGCCTCCCCATTGTCACCCACCAACGCGTCCGACCAGGCCTTGAACCGTTCCCGATCTTCCATCGATACGCCGAGCATCTCCGCGATCACCGTGATCGGCAGCGGGCTTGCGAGATCGGCCACGATATCCATCTTCCCCTTCTTCTTCGCTTCGTCCAGCAGGGATGTCGTAATCTCCTGGATCTTAGGGGCAAGCGATTCGATCATGCGAGGCGTAAAAGCATGGGATACCAGCTTACGCAGCTGACGGTGCTTCGGAGGGTCCTGCCGAAGAACACTGGATTCAATGGGATCATCGGAAGAAGAGCCCCCTTGGGAAGAGAACACTTCGTAATTCGTAAAGACGGCTTTGACATCCTCGTATTTAAAAACATTCCAGGCCCCATGACCATCCATTGTCGTTACCGGAGATTCCGTTCTCATCTGGCGGAACCATTCCAGCGGGAGTAAACCGTTCTTATTCCATTCCATGCTTAACACCTTCGCTTTCCATCGCAAAATTTGAACTGACTAGTCAGTTATGCATAATTAAAAAAGAAGGCCTTGCTTATTCAAGCGATATAAACAGGCCTTGGGTAATCATCGTAAAGGCAAACCGCTCCAGATCCTCTCGCGAATACCGATCTTGATACCGATCTTGAT
>NZ_JBNDYG010000053.1:0-39280 GCF_049893405.1 Paenibacillus sp. Dod16 | reverse complement strand
AGAGGCACAAAACCGAATTGAAAAATACATACGATTTTACAACCAGAGACGACCGCAGCGGAAATTAAACAAACTGACGCCGGTAGAGTACCGACGCCAGTTTGCAGCTTAGGTGTTTTTCCAATGTCCACAAAATGGGGTCTTGACCAGCTCTTTGCAGGTGTCTTCTGTATTAGATTTAAGGATCTCACGAACCTTGACCAGGTTCTTAACGCGATCCCTGTGGTTGCAGCGTCACTGCTCAAATGCTATACGCGCGCAAATTCAGAAGCAGGCGCTTTGGCGGTCGCAAAGCTTTTGCCTACCAATGGGGCCAGCTGCTCCAAGTCTTTAAGCAGTGCGGCGAATTGATCCGGGAACAGGGATTGAACCCCGTCACCTGTCATGGAATTATCCGGATCTGTATGCATCTCAATAATAAGGCCGTCTGCCCCCGCCGCCACGGATGCCTTGGACATTGGTTCCACAAGCTCGCGTCTTCCCGTTCCATGACTCGGATCAGAGATGACCGGAAGATGACTCAACCCTTGTAAAACAGGGATGGCAGATAAATCCAGCGTATTGCGGGTGTAAGTTTCGAATGTTCGGATTCCACGTTCACAGAGCATGACATTCGGATTGCCGCCGGCAAGAATGTATTCCGCTGCATTCAGGAATTCATCATAGGTTGAACTGAAACCTCTTTTCAGCAAAACCGGCTTGCCGCAGGTGCCCAGTTTCCGAAGCAGGTCGAAATTTTGCATATTGCGGGTACCCACTTGCAGGATATCGGCGTACTCCGCACAAATATCCACGTATTCGGGCGTCATAACCTCCGTAATCGTCAACAGGCCGTGTTTTTGCCCGGCTTCCGCCATCATGATCAAACCTTCGACGCCAACGCCCTGGAAGCTGTATGGACCCGTGCGAGGCTTAAACGCGCCGCCTCTAAGCACTTGTCCGCCTGCTGCCTTAACCAGCTGCGCAATCTCGTCAATCTGCTGCGGCGATTCCACGGCGCATGGACCACCCATAACGACCAGATTGCCGCCGCCAATCTTGGTGCCTTTAATATCAATGACGGTATCATCCGGATGGAAATCACGACTCGCAAGCTTGTAGGACTTGGAGATTTTAACTACATTCTCTACGCCCTTCATTTGGCGAAGATGCTCCGCAAGCTTCGGGTTTACGCTGCCGATCAGCCCGATCACGGTACGATCCGCTCCCTTGGATACATGAGCCTGGAGTCCTTCCTTCTCAATCTCGCTTACAATATGCTGAACTTGTTCCTCTGATATTTGATTGGATGTAATAACGATCATAATAAAACCTTCTTTCTGAATATATTCCATTTTATTGTTGGATAGTCGCTTTCGCGCTTGTTCGCTTTTAAGCTTTTATGCTTTTAACCGATAAAGTAAATATACAAAAAATATCTCCCCTCGTCAAGCCCATTCTTGAAGCCTGAACGATCGGGAGAAATAGGCCCCCTGTTACATCAATGTTTTGCTGCGTCCTTCCGCTACGGTTCGCTTCACGAGGGGGATCACAATTCTTACCGTCGTCCCAATACCGGCACGGCTGAATAATGTAACCCCGTATTCGCTGCCATAGTGAAGTTTGATTCGTTGATCCACATTCCGAATGCCGTATCCGGCATTGGTTAGATCCTGTCCGCCTGTATTGTCCAGAACTCTGCCGGGCGGGAACCCGACGCCATTATCGATAATTTTAAATTCCAGAACATCTTCCAGCACTMTGGCGGTAATTCGAACATGTATATAATCCCCGGTCCAGGCATGCTCCAGCACATTCTCGATAAACGGCTGCAAAATCAATTTCACGGTTTCATACCGGACCACTTCCGGCTCAAAATCATAAGTAACCTGCATGCGTTCGTCGTATTTAATCTTTTGAATATCCACATATGCCTGAGCCTGTTCCAACTCATTCTTCACAGAGATGATATTCCGTCCATCATTAAGAGACAGGCGATAAAACTTCGCTAAGTCCATCACCATGCGCTGCAGTTTATCCAGCATCCCAAACCGCGCCAGACGGCTAATGGAGGATAGGGTGTTGTATAGGAAATGCGGATTAATCTGCGCATGCAGCGATTCCAGTTCCGCTTGTTTTTTCTGAAGGTCGGCCAAATACACCTCATTAATCAGCTTGCCGATATTGCTGCCCATATCATTCAGGGCCGAAGCGATATGTGTAAACTCATCATTTCCCTTGAACTGAGCCCGTTTATGAAATGCACCTTCCTGAAAAGAATCCAGAACAGAGACGATTTTGGATACGCGTAAGCTGAAGTACTTGGATATTACGATGCTGACTATAAAAAATATAGCAATGCAAATGAGGCAAATAAGCAGGGTGAGGTTCCGGATTTTCACCGTATCTTTCTCCACGATTTCTGCAGGAACGACAGCGATAAGATTCCAGCCGAGCACGGGAATCGGCTTACGAATAAGCAAGTCTCCATTATTGCGCAGCTCGTTCTCCTTAAACACGGTTGTCTGTACCCCGCCTGAAGAAAGAATGACTCTGCCTTGCGCATCCGACAAATATAACGCTGTCCCATCACCGATTTTGTTATAATCCATGCTTTCGAACATATCTTCTAGACTGACATTGATTCGCACGAATCCAATCTCCTGCAGCTGTATAGAACTGATGTCGATCAGCCTGCGCAAAAGTGAAATGCGACCGTTGCCCGCATCATTTTCAACCTGCTTCCATTCCAGCGTCGATCCATAGTTTTCCTCTTGGGGATAGAGCTTGTACCAGGTCTTATCCACCAAACGCTCATACTGATATATGTCAAATAAACGCGTGTTGGATTCAAGCGGATCAGAGTAACTATAATTATTATAAATTTCCCTTAACTCTTCATTCCGTAAATAAATAGACAGCCAAATCTTGGAGTTCGCTGTGTTAATCGCCGTTTCCAACTTCGGAATCAGGACATTGACCATCGTATCGTAGCTTACCCATGTACTTTCTGAATAACGCAGTCGGTTATTAAAGGACGAATCAAAGTAGAGCATGTCGGAAACGCGGACGATGTCTTCCATTTTATACGAAATATTATCACTCATTTGGTGCAGGGTACCCTGAATGTTATTATACGTTTGTTCTCTAATCGATTTGATAAATACCTGGTTCGCGATATTTCCTACAAGCAATACCGGTATTATGATGAATACACAGTAAGAAATCATTAATTTGAAGCCAAATGGTATCTTGACCCGGATACGCTCGAATTTCCCCGCCAAACCTAATCACAACCTCATTACAAGCGGTATAGTAGTATTAAGAGTGTTTACGCCTATACTCCAGTGGTGTCATTCCATACATCTCTTTGAATTGACGACTAAAATAGGGCAAATACTGGTAACCTGTTTGAGAAGCCACTTCATATATTTTAAGTTTCGTGCTGACTAATAGATCTCTGGCTCGCTCCATACGAATCTTGATGACATAATCACTAAAATTATAACCGGTTTCTTCCTTAAACAGAACACCTAGATAGTTTGGAGAAAAGGAAAAACGGTTCGCCATATCCCGGAGCGTAATATTCTCGTGAACCCGCTCTCGTATATTATCAATAATCTCCTCAACAAGACGTCCATTCTTGGACGATTTGCGAAATTTCAATTGCTCCGAAATCTCAAAAACTTTCATTCTTAACCACGAGAAAATATCGTCCATCGTTTCAAATTGCAAGAGTACATCGAGGTTTTTCAGTTCGATTCCCAGCATCCGAAACAGGTCTTCATGCATCGTATGCAAATGCGCGTCCAACTTCAATATAATGTATACTCCAAGATTTCGAACCGTAAATTTGGAGCGGATATTGGATGCAAGCAGTTGTATGGCTTCGATCTCATCGTGGATTTTGACGATCTCATAATTCGTCATAGCGGTAAATAAAGAGTCCAGCCTGATATCGAGGCTTTTGGCGTCCTCCCGGTCCTCTGTCGGCACTTCGTTATAAAGTATCCATTTCCCTTTTCCACGAAACATTTTATAGTCAAGGGCACCCTCTGCCATAACGTAGGACGGATGAAGTTCTTCAAGCCGATTCGCAGTCCCTCCCTCACCTACGGTCACGGTTAGGGGATACTCTTGGCCTAGCGCCGTCAGTAATGACTGAATCTCTTCCTTGCCTTTTGTCGTATCCATGAGTACTGCCATCCGCTGATCTGTCACCTTGCATATATGCCTGAATCCGCAACATTCCAGCTCTTTATGCAATCTCGTGAAGTACTGCTCATTTAATCCACTCGGATTCTCGACCTCGTAATGATTGCTCCGCCAGGAGCTGACATCATCCACTTCAAGTAATATGACTCGCACGGGCCAGTTCATCTCATGAAGTTGATATTCCCGCTTAATAATACCCAGCATGGCACCGTCATAAGGCTTCTGGAGAATTTGCAGCAGGTACTGATTTTTGAGAATCGGTACCATCAGTTGATAAGCCCGTTCTGTTTCCTTGCGGTCATGGAGCCTGTCCAGCTCAATCCGAACTTTGGTCAACTCTTCAATCAGCTCTTGGTCCTCCATGGGCTTCAGCACGTAATTACAAGCGTTTAATGCGATTGCCTGTTTAACATAACTGAAATCCTGGTAACCACTCACAAAAATAACCTGTAATTCATCATGTATCTTCAGCGCTTTTTGCGCTAGTTCAATACCAGTCATATTGGGCATGCGTACATCCGTCACAAGAATGTCGATATCCTCTCGTTGCAGGACTTCCCATGCTGCAAATCCATTATTGACCGAATCAACCACGGTCATTCCAAGACTCTCCCATGGAATAAAGCTCCTCATGCCCTCTAGGTCCAATATTTCATCGTCAGCCAGCAGCACTTTATAGATGGGTATCCTCTCCCCTAAATTTCGATAAGGGTATGCTGCAGATGCAGCATACCCTTTTGGTTTACGTTATTCTACTTTTGACCATTCATTTGAGCCAAGTTTTCTTGCCATTTCGTTGTTTTGAATGCAAGAAGTTTATCATAGCCAGCTGCTTGAGCATCCGCTTCTGCTTTGTCCAAGACAGCCAGTACTTCTGCATCGTCCTTCGCAAACAGCGCCTTCGCTCTAGCTTCTGTGTAGATATCTTCTACACGCTGGCGGATAATACCTTCTTCGCTTTCTGGGGCCGGATCAAGATTGATGAATTCCGTTGCATTTGCTTGAGTTTTCCAAGTTATTTCATACTGCCAACGAGTTGACCAGTTACGCTCTTCTTCTGGCAATGTGCTTYCGTATTTCGCTTTTGCTGTATCAATAAATACCGTGTTTCCGTTCCACTGGAGGTTTGTTGTTTCCGCTTGCAACTTGCCAAGACCCGCAGCATCCGTAACATATTTCTCAGTAAACTTAGGCGTTATACCATCTTCTTCATATCCATCCCAATATCCGCCTTCCGGTCCCCACATTAACAGTGTTTGACCTTCAGGACCTGTATACCAGTCCAGGAAAGCAAAGATCGCTTCAGGATTTTTTGCAGCTTTCGTAATAACGCTTACGTTCCAACCCAGTTGAGTATAGGTTCCCGGGAAGATTTTATTCTTGTCCAGACCTTCCTTATGAATCGGCCAGATCATGAAATAACCGGCTTCCGGATCTTTGGCAACGAGTTCCGCATGTGCGTTCATTGCATTTTCAGTCGGGCTGGAAGCTGCATATACAGCAACGCGGCCTGTCATTACTTTTTCCTTGATTTGGTCAGCGGTTTGAGTCAATGCATCTTGAGAAATCAGTTTATCACGGAACAGCTTCGCTGCATATTGCATCGATTCGCGATATGTTGGATCCGTAAAGATCGAAGTCAATTTATCTCCGTTAGGCACACCACGAATGGTAATCCATCGTGTCATTGCATCCTCTTTGAAAGCAGAGTACAACACATCAATCCCTTGTCCTTCAATACCTGGTTCATAAGGAACTACAGAGTTTCCGTATTTCGCCTTGACAGCTTCCAGGTATTTAGTCAAATCGTCCGTTGTTTCCAGCTTAGGCTCGCCAAGCTCTTTATAAATTTTACTGTTGACTACATAACCAGCATTACCGTTCGGTTGGCTGGTGTACCAGTTAGGGAATTGATACAGCTTGCCGTCAGGGGAACGAAGCATGTTGATTCCCGCCTCACCCAACCATTCCTTCAAGTTCGGATATTTATCCAAGTAGTCATCGTAAGGTACGAGCATGCCGTTTTCTCTCAATTTTTCAACATCCGATCCCCGCTCCAGCCAAATAACATCAGGAAGCTCGTCGGAAGCAATCATCGTGTTGAATTTTTGTTGAGCATTACCTTGGGAGTTAACCGCTTTTACATCAACTTTTTTATTCTCTTTAATCCATTTCGTTGCGGCATCTTCTCCCCATGTTGGCATGGTGTACCAGTCATAGTGACCATAAAAGCTAAAATCAAGCGGTTGCTCACCCAGTACAAACTTGTCTGATGCTGCTTCTGTTGGCGGTGTGGTGGTTCCATTGTCGCTAGGAGTCGGGTTAGCTGTCTTAGTACCACCGCTGCATGCTGACAGCATTAAAGCCGCTGCTAACAACGCAGTAACCGATGTGGCCAAAGATTTTTTTCTGAGCCTCATTCTCTAATTTCCCCTTTCATAATTCCCCTTGATATTTATGTCTAAAGCTAAGCTTCAAACAACAGGATTGCTTGCCATACATGTGCTACTCTTTCAACGATCCCACCAGTACTCCCTTAACAAAATGCTTCTGTACAAAAGGGTATACCATGATGATCGGAACCGTAGCGACAATCATTGTAGCCATGGACAAAGATTTCGTGGTCACACTCTGCATTCGAGATAAAGCGGCCTGAGATGCCGAGTCCAAATTGCTCATCTGTTCAGACATAATGTTGGAATTCAGTATTTGACGCAATATCGTCTGAATGGGCAGCAATTCTTCTTTATTGATGTAAATACTCGGTAGGAACCATTCATTCCAGTGTGATACTGCCGTGAACAAAGACAATGTTGCAATAACCGGACCGGATAGCGGCAGGATAATCTTAAAGAAGATCCCCCAATTGCCCGCCCCGTCAATTTTTGCCGACTCTTCCAAGCCATTAGGCAACCCTGCAAAGAAGGTACGGAATATAATCATGTTCCATACACTTACCAAACCAGGAATGATGAATACCCAGAACGAATCCATCAAGCCCAGACCACGAATCAGCATGAAGCTTGGTATCAAACCACCACCGAAATACATGGTGACTATACACATAATCATGTAATATTTACGACCGATCAGTTCGCGTTTGGTCATGCCATAAGCGAAGATGGAGGTCACTAGAATCGAAGTTATGGTTCCCACAATCGTACGGGCTACCGATATTCCGAAGCCATTCAGCAGGCGTTTATCCTGAAATACGATGCCGTAGTTTTCCAAAGTAAAATCCCTCGGCCAGAATGTGACTCCCCCAAGCGATGTATCGGCTCCAGAGTTAAAGGAAACCACAAGAGCGTTCCAAAAAGGATAAAACGTCACAAAGGCCAAAAATGCTAGAAAGATATAAATCATGATCATCATGAAACGATCACCGAATCCTAAACGCACCAAGTCTAACCGCTCCCTTCATCACCATGTTCGTTTACCATAGACTGTTACCTGATCTGCGTGCAATCACGTTAGCAATTGTCAGAAGCATCACGCTGATTACCGCTTTGAACAAGCCTACAGCCGTTGCATAGGAGAACCTGGAGTTTTCAATACCGATCCGGTATACATAAGTATCAATTACGTCGGATACCTCTCTTAAGACAGGGTTCTTAGCCAAGAGCAAAATATCCTCAAAACCTGCAGTGAGCAGGTTACCTATTGCAAGAATCATAAATATGATAACAACAGGCATGATGGATGGTAATGTAATCGTGAAAATCTGTCTGAATTTGCTCGCACCATCCATATCTGCCGCTTCGTACATATGAGGATCCACTCCCGCAACTGCGGCCAAGTAAACGATGGAGGAGAATCCGATTTCTTTCCAAACCCCTGTGGTTACCAGGATCGCCCAGAAGTATTCAGGAATGGATAGGAAATTAATCGGTTCTTTAATCAAATTCATTTTTTCCATCAGAATGTTTACGCTTCCGTTATCGGTAGAAAGCAAGGAAACCACAAACCCTGATACGATAACCCAGGATAAGAAATGGGGTAAATAACTGACGGTCTGAACCAATCTCTTGAAGAACAGATGTCGCACTTCATTCAGCATCAACGCAAGCAGGATCGGAGCTGGAAAGCCGACCAAAAACTTGAGTAAGCTGATAACGATAGTGTTTCGCATCACGTTCATAAACTCTGGAGACTCAAAGAACATCCGGAAATGCTTCATCCCTACCCAAGGGCTGTCTCCCATGCCTTTGAAGATATTAAAATCCTGAAACGACATCAGAATACCGTACATCGGTATATAACTGAAAATAAAAATGAGTGCGAGAGCGGGAAGTACCATTAACTGAATATCCCACTGTTTAAAAAAGCGAATGAATCCGTTGTCTCTCTTCCGTTTTGGAACAGTTTCCTGTTCTACGGATATTTGCGCCATGTCCAACCCCCCGTGTGTTCTATGCCATGAAGTTTTACCTGATGTCTAACATTGTAGAATAAATGATCCCATATAAACATTTGCCTATTCAACGAAAAATGATATTATTCAATCGAAAATTAAAACGCTTACAGCTTACGGGAGGGATGAGAAACCCCAAAAAAGCTCCTTTAACGGGGCAGGTAGTCTCATTCACCCTGGCATCTTAATCCCGGACATAGAAATTCCCCTAGCGTCAATAGTGTCAAGTTCATTTCACATGAACAGTTGTTCCACCATTCACTACAAGGGGAAGTATCCATAAGCTTTATCAACATTTAACCGAGTGATCATGAAAAATGATACTAATCAATTAATAACGGCGGAATACACAATTCCAAACCTATGGCTGTTAACTATAACGATGATGGGATCATATTAAGGACACACCGATATCAACAAAAATACAACGATTGCGATTGATCGCAACCGTTGTATTAAAATTCTTATGACTTGCTCTTCACCCGTACAGGCGGAAGCAATTTATTCATATTCACCGTGCGCTTGATCTCCCAGGTTTCCGGCTGATCATGTTCATACTGTTCCAAATAGGCGATGACTTCCTTGGTAATCGGAGTCGGTGTTGATGCCCCTGATGTCACAGCCACTTTGCCTACACCTTCAAGCCATTCGCGTTTAAGCTCCGTCACATCGCCAATGCGGTGAGCCGGTACGCCAGCTATCTCTTCGGATACCTGTGCAAGACGATTTGAGTTATTGCTGCGCGGGTCCCCGACCACGATGACCAAATCCGCCTGGCCCGCTTGCTCGGCTACAGCCTCCTGCCGAACTTGCGTTGCAAGGCAGATTTCATTATGAATCTCCGCTCCCGGGAATTTATCGAGCAGACTCTTCATGATATGCTTGATGTCCCATTGACTCATCGTCGTCTGGTTCGTAATGATGATTCGGGACGAATTGACCTGAAGCTGTTCGATCTCTTCTTCCTTCTCAATCAGATGCACGTGATCCGGTGCAATCCCGATCGCGCCTTCCGGCTCGGGATGTCCCTTCTTCCCGATGTAAATGATCTCATACCCGTCCGCTGCCTTCTCCCGGATCAAATCATGGGTTTTCGTAACATCCGGACATGTTGCGTCGAGCGTGGTTAACCCTTTATCTCGCGCAAGCTTGCGTACTTCGGGAGAGACCCCGTGTGCGGTAAAAATGACGGTGCCGCTCTCCACCTGGCTCAGGATTTCCATCCGGTTCGGACCGTCCAGAGTAATGATTCCTTCATCCTCAAAGGATTGCGTGACATGACTATTATGCACAATCATGCCCAATATATAAATAGGCCGAGGAAGATCCAGATTCTGGGCCGCCTGACGTGCCAAGACCATAGCGTCAACGACACCGTAACAGTAACCTCTCGGTGATATTTTCAAGACTTCGATGATCCTCACCTGCTTTCCGTTGTCATACGTAAAGTATCCAGTCTATTATAACCTATTCCAGCGGAGGAGCAAAGACGACGGGCAGCCAGACGATAAAGGTGCTGCCTTCCCCTCTTCGGGTAACAACCTCGACAGAGCCCTTGTGCTCATCAATAATCCATTTGGCGATGGATAAGCCAAGACCGGTCCCGCTCGTGATGCCTCTGGACTGATCCGCGCGATAGAAACGCTCGAATATAAACGGAACCTCATCCTTATCCATGCCGATCCCCGTATCCGAAATTCGCAGCCCGACCTGACCCTTGTACAGGACGACATCCAGGCTGACTTCACCCTCCGGCGTATACTTGAATGCATTCTCGATAAAGATGAACAGCATCTGCTGCAAGTAGTCCTTATTACCTTCTACATAAACACCGTTCAGGACAGACAGCTCTCCGACATGCCACTCAGCGGTTTTATCAAGGAAATGAGCACGCCGTGCGACCTCTTCAACCAATGGCTGCAGAGGAACCGGATTCAGCTCAAAGGTCTGACCGGTATCAGCTCGCGCCAGAGATAACATATCGTTGACCAGCCGGCTCATCCGCTTCGCTTCATCGGATATATCGCCCACCGCTTCGAAAGAGATTTGCTTAATCGTTTCTTCGTCCATATTCGCTCTCTCACCAGGGGCTTCCGTCCACATCTTCTGCAGGAGATCCACATTCCCCCGAATGGTGGTCAGCGGCGTTCGGAGTTCATGGGAAGCATCCGATACGAAACGCCGCTGGGCCGCATAAGCATCTTCAAGCTCTTTATAAAAGCCCTCCGTCCGCTCAAGCATGCCGTTAAACGTGCCGATTAATTGCCCGATCTCGTCCTCTGGCCCATCGTATTCGATTCGTACGCTGAGGTCGGTACCCTTCTGGATCTGCTCCGCCGCCTCCGTGACCTTGCCGATCGGTTTCATGGATTTCCGGGCGAGGAACAAGCCTAAAGTTGAAGCAATGACTAGGGTTGCTGCGGATCCCATGATGAGGATGGATTGAAGTCGGTCCAGAGTTTCGTCAATGGTTCGCGTGTTTGCTCCCACTTGAATCCAGCCGAACAATTTCCCTGAGTTTGTTTCTACAACCTGGTTTTCAAATACCAAGAATGTATTACCGTTCACAGTAACACGCTTAAACGCATGTTTAGTTGAATTTAAAGCTTTCTCTACAGAAGGAACGTCAAATTCGATACCGCTGAACGCCATATTCTGAGACTGCCATAATTTACCATTGTAAAATGTATAGGTCTGCACATAGAGATCTGCCTCCTCTAAGCTGATAGCGGAGGATCTATTAGGCAGAACTTCCACCGCCCCTTGCGTAAAACCAATTTTATCAGCTTGCTGTGCAATCCGCTGTTTTAACTCCTCATACGTATACAAATGGACAAAGCCATACACCGCCGAGCTGAAAATCAGCAGTGTCACAAATAAAATGCCGGTATACCATGCTGTCAGTCTTAACCGAATGGACATGCTAGTTATCTCCTCTTAAAATATAGCCGGCTCCGCGGATCGTCTGGATCAGCCGTTTACCTCCATGTTCCTCGGTCTTTTGCCGGAGCATGGCGATGTAAACCTCCAGCACGTTGGACTCCCCGCTGTAGTCATAGCCCCATATTTTATCCATGATTAAATCGCGGGACAGCACCCGCTTCGGATTTTGCATAAACAGATGCAGCAGCTCAAATTCCTTGGCGGTGAGCTCCAGTCTTTGCCCGCTGCGAATGACTTCCCTTGCATCGGTATCCATCACGAGATCCTCGAAGGTCAGTCGGTGGTTAGAGCTATCATCCCCGGTTTTGCGGCGCAGCAAGGCCCGTACGCGGGCGAGCAGCTCCTCCAGCGCGAAGGGTTTGACTAAGTAATCATCCGCTCCGGTATCCAGTCCCTTGACCCGATTCTCCACCTCATCCTTCGCCGTCAGCATCAGCACCGGTGTCGTGCTTCCGCCTTCCCGGAGTCTGCGCAGCGCTTCAAATCCATCGACCTGAGGCATCATGACATCCAGAACGACAACGTCCGGGTCCTCACTCAAAATCACTTTCAAACCTTCCGCTCCGTTGGATGCGGTCAGGACGTCATAGCCCTCAAACGCAAGTCCCCTGCGCAGCATCGAAATAATCTTCTCATCATCATCTACAATTAATATCCGGGATCGCATAGCGGCATCTCCTCTATCTTCTAGCGTTAAATTTAGTACGACGTTACAATCCCATTATATCGGTCGTCTCAAGGACAAGACAAGCGGAAGGGAACGGTCCCTTCCGCTTGTTGTCACACATATCCAGGGTTACGGTTGTTGCTGCTGTTGGGTTAAATCGAATTGGTTCTTATCGCCGATCGTAAGCGGCAGATCAATCTTCTTGCCGTTACGAACCACATTCAGCGTAATTTTGTCTCCAACCTTCTTCGATTGTATCAATTCAATTAGATCCTTCGAGGTCGGATATTTCGTCCCGTCCACGCCCACAATGATGTCATATTGACGCAGGTCCGCTTCATAAGCCGGCGATCGGAATACGACACCGTCAACATAAGAACCTTCCGTTACGTCGGTCCCCAGGGACTGGGCAATTTGCGGAGTGACCGTTCCCAAGGTTGCCCCGATAAACGGAACCGGCTCTTTCGGAACTTCCTCGTTGTTCTTCAGGTATTCCACAACTTCCTTGATCGTGCTGGACGGAATCGCAAATCCGATCCCTTGCGCTTCCGCGCTGACGGCTACGTTCATCCCGATAACCTCCCCCTTCAGATTGAGAAGCGGTCCACCGGAGTTACCCGGATTAATCGAAGCATCGGTTTGCAGAAGATGCTCGTAATTCCGTTCAGCTTCACCATTCGTCCCTTGAATATCGATCTCGCGTTCCTTCGAGCTAAGTACGCCTGCGGTTACCGTATGCTCAAAACCGTGCGGGTTACCGATGGCAACAAGCCATTCACCGACCTTCAGCGAGTTGGAGTCGCCTAGCTGCACCGATGGAAAATCTGCCCCTTCGATTTTCAGAACGGCCAAATCGAGCTCATAGCTGGAACCGAGCAGCTTCGCTTCATATGGCTTTTTGGTACCCTGAACCGTCACTTGGATCACATCTGCGCCATGGATCACATGCTCATTCGTCAAAATGTATCCCGACTTCTCAAAGATGAAGCCCGAGCCGATGCCTGAAGGCTGAAGCTGGGATTCCTGACCTCCGTTGTTGCTGCTTCCACCGTTTCCGCCATTTCCTCCCTGGCTCGATTGTCCGCCGCCAAAGAAGTACCAGAACGGATCATTCATGTTCGGATTCGTGCTTTGACGATTGCTGCTGTTTACAAGCGTCTCGATCAGCACGACGGCTGGACTTGCCTGGTCAACAACCGCCGATACATCGCCCGGATTAGAAGGAATCATGGCCGATGCCGTAGTAGCTCCGCCGTTATCATCAACGCTAGCTGAAGTTTCATGGGCTGGCTCCGATGAATACGCCGCATCCGGCGTAAACAGATTCGTGCGGTCCGCGGCAAACATCAGGCTTGAGATCACGAGGACACCTGCCAAGAAGGACAACAGCACCGTCTTCACGGAATTTTTAGGCTTCTGGCTGTAGTTCCATTCTTTGTTTCTTTTCATCGAATCCATAGACCCGCCGCCCCCTTGGCTTCCGGAGGAATGTGACTGCGAGAAACCGGAGGAAGGTATCGGTTTAACCGGCTGCGGAGCGGTAACCTCCACTTCCTGCGATTCCCGGCTCTGATATGGTCGCTCCGTCTGCTGATCATCGCGTTCATTGGGTATGGACTGAAACGGTCCGTAAGAATAGTAATAAGACGAATTCTTCGTGGATGCTTCCTCACGTCTCGGTGCTTCATTGTTATTCGACTCATTGTTCATTCCCTCATCATCCGGATACCCGTAGCGCTTTCTTTGGTCGTCCATAGGTCTACCTCCTATTTAAAATCACTTGCTTCCAAGTGGTTTCATTGATTAACTGTTCTTATTGTGTACTATAAACCTTAATAGTACCTTAAAAACAATTAAAAGGCAGATAAAAAGAAAGCCGGGCAGCGTCAAGGGAATCTGATCCGAATGGAATCGCTATATTTTGACCCATCCCTTCCGGTGGGCATAAATCGCCAATTGCGTGCGGTCTTCCAGCTCACACTTCATCAGCAGATTGCTGACATGGGTTTTAACCGTTTTAATGCTAATATGCAGCTCTTCGCCGATCTCTTTGTTGCTCTTGCCCTCGGCAATGAGCAGCAGCACTTCTTTCTCGCGCTCGGTAAGCCCGGAATCATCGCCGTTCACCATATGTCGGCGGATCCCGCGGGTAAGTGCTTCCGACACGTCTTTGGTCATGACCGGCATCCCCCTGAACGCTCCCTGAAGAGCGTAGATGAGTTCGTCAGCCGAAACGGTCTTCAGTACATAACTGACAGCCCCCGCCTCAATGCACTCAACCACAAGCTCATCTTCTAGAAAGCTGGTCAGAATCACAATCTTCTGGTCCGGGAACTCGGACATGACCGCACGCGTGGTCTCTGCCCCGTTCATCACCGGCATCATCAGATCCATAAGAATGAGATCGGGCCGGTCTGCCTCATCTCCATTTCTTAACATATCAACAACCTCTTGGCCGTTTGCTGCCTCTCCGATCACTTCAAATCCCGGATCCAGCGACAAATACGTTTTTAATCCCATACGAACCATATCATGATCATCCGCCAGCAATATCCGAATCGTACCCATAATGATGTTGTCCCCTCTCTACTCCACTGGCTCAGCCAGCTCTTCCTGTTCCTTGCTCTCTTCCGCAGCCGGTCCCTGACTACCCTCGGCCTCAAATAGCGGAATGTTTACGCGAACTGTCGTTCCTGCACCCTTTTTGCTTATGATATCGACCTGGCCACCAAGCTTTTCGGCTCGCTCACGCATCGTGGACAGCCCGTATGAGCCCTGCTTGCCTGCCACCTCGTCAAACCCGATCCCGTCGTCGCTGATGCTTAAAATAACGCGTTTCTGATCCTCACGAAGCGACATGCTGACAAGGCTTGCACCGGCATGTTTCACAATGTTGGCTACGGCTTCCTGGATAATCAGGAACAACTGATGCTCAATCGCATCGGACACTCCGCCGTAAAGTTCCACATCCTTCATGCCCTTCAGGCCATTTTGGCGGCAGTAATCCGGAAACCACCGTTCGAGTGCCTCCTCCAGGGTTCTTCCTTCCAGTTCAACAGGCCGAAGCTGTGCAATCAGCGCCCGCATCTGCTTCTGTGCCACGTGAGACATCTCAATCAACTGACCGAGCACTTTATCGCCGTGCTCCGGGTTTCTCTTCAGAACCGCCGGAAGCGATGAAGCCGACATATGAATCGCGAACAACTGCTGACTGACCGTATCATGCAAATCCCTTGCCATCCGGCGTCGTTCCTCAAGCACGGCGGCTTCCGCGGCGATCTCTTTCTCAATGACATCCTGCTCGCCCAGGCGCTGCAGCAGCTTCATCTTCTTCTCCAGCGCTTCCGTCATTCCGTTAAACTCATCGTATACTCTGGCAAAAGAACCGTCTTCCATAGCCGGCAGCCGCACATTCAGATTTCCTTTGGCAACCTGCAGCATGTTCAGATGGAGCAGGTCCAGCGGTCGCTGAATGCGCTGCCCCGCGATGTATCCCGCAATCCCCGTAAACAGAAGTACACCGACCGTGTAATACACCCACAGCCGGTTATCTTCAATATGTATGTAGCCGGATTGGTTTGCTGTATACAGGAAAACAGCAACTCCGGCTCCAATCAACAGAAAGTAAAACAGTATCACCCATTTGGTATTTTTCAATATTCCCATCATAACGGTTATCCTACCCTATTCACTTTGACATCACCGATAAATACGCTGACGGTGATGCGTATTTTCTTACCGGCTTCCCTGTAATGCGGGCTTTCCAGTCCGGCATTGCTCATAAAGCCGCTGCGGCTTTCCTCCAGCACCTTCATATCGCCAATGAAGGAGTTGGTCGTGACATGAATGCCGACATCCGAATCATTAGGAACGAATACCTTGACATCCCCGATAAACGCCGAGATGTTGATTTTCGTTTCTCCGTAAGGGATTTGAGCTTTGGTCAGATCCAGCACCGTATCACCGATGAACTGGGAGATATTTGTCGGCTTCAGCTGAAAATAATCTTTTCCCATATGCACGTCCCCGATAAAAGAGGACTTGTTCACCGCATCATGGCTGTGCCAAGATTGATGATGGTGTTGATGTTGGTGCTGTTCATCCTTATAATCCGATCCGTTGCCGTAGCTTTTGCCGTTATCGTCAAAATCCACATGAACTCTGAACTTGCTGCGATCCTGATGCTCCTGGCGCGGGCGCTCCTGCTGCTGTCCCTGCCAGCGGTAACCCTTGCCCTGCTCATGAAAATCCGGTGATCCTGGTTCGCGATCGGGCAGGATATTCTCAGACTTGTCAGCCTTGTCTGGCTTGCCAAATCTCCGTTCGAATTCTTCATCCAGGGAAGAATCCAGCGGACGCGCTTCAGGCGGATCGGGAATGTTGTAATGCTCGCTACGATGCGAGCTAAAGTCATCCGGACTTGGCGGCGATGGCGGCGGCGTATGAGGTTTCGGTTTGAAAATGACCTGCAGTCCAAACCCAATCAAGATAATAGGAATCGCATACTTGATCAGATCGCCAAACGAGAAGTCAATCAAATTCAGGTTTCTTCCAAGAAAATACGACCCGATAATGATCGGCACGACAGAGCCCCATAGTGCCCCTCCGCGGGCATAAATTAAGCTTTGCAGCCCGAACCAGATGATGAACATCGGCCAAAAAGTCGAGAATATATAACCAAGGTCCACATGTATCATATCAAGCTGATTTAGAAGAAACACCACACCAATACCGATGAGCAGCAATCCGTTGCTAAGCTGGCTCCATCCTTTTCTACTCATGGTCATCCCCTTGCCTTCCAGTTCTATTTTTTCTTAACTACAGTGTACAACATATTGCGATGAACAGGTTAGCGGCGGTGGAATGAAGTTGATCTCGGTCTAGAGACTGATTCCATGGATAAAAATGGAAGTATAGCCATAATAAAAGACCCCCGCTAAAGCGGAGGTCTTATTTTTGCACGAACGGGCGCTGGCATCTACACCTTAACGGTTTGCAGAATGGTCCCCTGGTGTGTTCAGTTCGCCAAACTCAGCATCAAACTTCTCGTTCGGTTTTTTGTAGTTCTCTTGAACTTTGGAATTCCCTTTTGGGTTGCTGGCTATGCTGGTATCTTCAGCAAACTCAGCGTTAAACTTTTCATTCGGCGTTTTAAAGTTCTCTTGTACCTTGTTCTTTTTAGCCACAGTATTCACCTCCCTGTTCATATGCAATACCATCATCCTCTTCAGGGGTTTGGCCCCCGAAAAGTAGTATGTGATGAACAGGGAGGCATTATTCTTAAATGTTTACTGCCAATCTACGCGCCAAAATCACCCTAAATGGCTTCCTCCAAAACGGATGCCGGCAGGAAACGATAGGTCTCGATCGCGTTATCCAGGGTTCTGAGCATTTCCTCCGTGCATTTGCCGCTTCCGGTTTTAATGACCTGTACCTCGACGTCCTTCTTCCCCCACTCCTTAAACACTTGTTTGGTTGTGGAGAAATAAAGATCGATTTTTTGCCCTTTGATCGCTGATCCGATATCCGCTACGATTCCATAACCATAGCCCGGTACATAGAGAATACTGCCAAGCGGAAATACATCCGGATCCGCGGCAATCGTTGATAGCGTGTTTCGATCCCGCTTCACCTTCACCCCGGAATAGGTGATTCCATATTGAGGATGTCCCGGCTTCTTCCCGGTCGATTCATAACCTGCCGTATAGCCCGTAGCGGTGACCTTCACCGTATGCAGCACCTGGTCCTCCCTAGGCGCAAGCACGGGCATGGATTCGCGTTTCTTACCAGGCACGCTGGCCTTAGGCCCCGTATCCGGAACATCCAAGTATCTATTCATATCGCTAAAACCTGCTACTCGAAGCGCATAGAAGCGAGACATTTCCACGTAATCGGAGCCTTGAAATTCCCCGGACGGATCATACACATTTCTTAAGTCTGTTGAATCATAGGATTCGCTTAGAATCAGATTATGGGCATCTACTGTTGAAGAACCTGCACTGAACAAGACGGCTGATAAAATAAAACCAGCAAAAAACCTCTGCCATTTTTTCCATTGGATCATGTGAGTACCTCCCCCTTACTAGCGAGGGTTCCCACTTCCCAAAAAGAATATACGTGATGGCAGAGGTTTGCATGTCCCTACGTTACTTAAGCTTAAAGCTAAACTTAGACGACGTGGGTGTTAATTTCTTCACGAAGCTTGAGGATGATCTCGTCGAGCGGCTGGGCACCGATATCCCCTTCGCCGCGTTTGCGAACCGAAACCGCGCCCGCATTTTTCTCGTTCTCGCCAACGATGAACATGTAAGGAATCTTCTCGAGCTGCGCTTCCCGAATCTTGTAGCCCAGCTTCTCGTTGCGAAGATCCGGCTCTACGGAGATACCGGCGAATTGAAGCTTCTCGGCCACTTCCTTGGCATAATCCTCAAAGGCATTGGAGACCGGAATGACTTTCACCTGTACCGGTGACAGCCACAGCGGCAGCGCACCCGCAAAATTCTCAAGCAAGAACGCAGTGAAGCGTTCCATGGTGCCCAGAATACCGCGGTGGATCACGACCGGACGATGCTTCTGGCCATCGTCGCCGACATATTCCAGTTCAAAGCGCTCAGGCAGCAGGAAGTCGAGCTGAACGGTTGACAGCGTCTCTTCCTTGCCTAAAGCCGTACGGATCTGAACGTCGAGCTTCGGACCGTAGAAGGCAGCTTCGCCTTCGGCCTCATAGAACGGCATATCCAGGCTTTCGACGACTTCGCGCAGCATGTGCTGGGACATTTCCCACATTTCATCATTCTGGAAATACTTCTCGGTATCCTGCGGATCCCGGTAAGAAAGACGGAAGCGGTAATCATGGATGCCAAAGTCCTTGTAAACCGTCATGATCAGCTGAATGACCCGTGCAAACTCTTCCTTGATCTGATCCGGACGGCAGAAAATATGCGAGTCGTTCAACGTCATCGCGCGCACCCGATGCAAGCCGGTCAGTGCACCGGACATTTCATAGCGGTGCTGCATGCCAAGCTCAGCAATACGGATCGGCAGATCCCGGTAGCTGTGCATATCGCTCTTATATACCATCATATGGTGAGGACAGTTCATCGGACGAAGAACAAGCTCCTCGTTGTCCATCTCCATTTTCGGGAACATATCTTCCTGATAGTGCTCCCAGTGACCGGAGGTTTTGTACAGCTCCACGTTTCCGAGCACAGGCGTGTACACGTGCTGGTACCCGAGGCGCTCTTCCATGTCCACGATATAACGCTCCAGGGTACGGCGCAATTTCGCGCCGTTTGGCAGCCAGATCGGCAGGCCTTGTCCTACAAGCTGAGAGAACGTAAACATTTGCAATTCCTTGCCCAGCTTACGATGATCACGCTTCTTGGCTTCTTCCAGCAGATGAAGATGCTCATCGAGCTGCGCTTTTTTCACAAACGCCGTACCGTAAACGCGCTGAAGCATTTTGTTCTTGCTGTCGCCGCGCCAGTATGCGCCCGCCACGTTCATGAGCTTGAATACTTTGATCTTGCCGGTTGAAGGGACATGCGGTCCACGACAGAGATCAAAGAACTCGCCTTGCTCATAGATCGTAATAACGCTATCCTCAGGCAGGGCATTGATCAGTTCCAGCTTGTACGGATCCCCGAGCTCGCCGAAGATGCGCAGCGCTTCCGCACGGCTTACTTCCTTGCGGACAATCGGAAGATTCTCGCCGATAATGCGTTCCATTTCCTTCTCGATCTTTTGCAGGTCCTCCGGATTCAAAGGCTCTTCCAGATCCATGTCATAGTAGAAGCCGTCCTCAATGACCGGACCCACGCCCAGCTTTACTTCTTTGGCTCCATACAAACGCTTGGTCGCTTGAGCCAGCAAATGCGCTGTACTATGACGCATCACTTCAAGCCCTTCGGGTGTATCCTGCGTTACGATCTCGATCAAAGCTCCGTCCTGAAGCGGTGTCGAAAGATCCACGACGATCCCGTCCATTTTTCCCGCGACCGCATTCTTTCTAAGTCCGCTGCTGATTGAAGCAGCCACATCCTCAATACTGCTGCCCGCCTCATACTCCCGTACGGAGCCGTCAGGCAATTTAATGCTAATAGCCACCTTGTATTCCTCCCAAGAAAAAGAATTTCACGTTTCTTCCATATATGAAGGACGCGTTAGTCTCCCCGCGAAGACAGGCATGGACCGCTGAGGTGCCCGCCAAGACTTCAACGAAAGATACCGGAACATGCAAAAAACACCCGTCCCGCGAAGGGACGAGTGTTATACCCGTGGTTCCACCCTAATTCGATCTCTTTCATCACCTTATGTACTGGGTACATAAACGATTAAGATCCTTCATCAGCATTGAGTAACGGTCATGAACCGGTGAAGCCTACTCATCCGCATTCTGACGTGCGGGTTCGACGACACAGCTACAAAGGGGTAAATCAATGGTGAACCGGAGGAAATTGCAGCCGAGGTTTCCTCTCTCTGAGCGGTCAAATCCAAAATTGATTCATGTCTTTGTCAGAGCTTTTACGTGAATTTATCAGTAATTATAATCCTGACCGCTTCGATGCGTCAAGTCATCATTCGTCCGCTACCGAGAAGCGCGCTGCATTCGGGACAGCTGCAGCATACTTCGGCGCGGTTATCAAAGATATGGGCCAACGTCACGATGACGGGAAGCTCAGGCTGCCTCGTGTGGATAATCATGCGGGCCGGAGATACCGAAATCAGCGTGCTGACCACCATATCTTCAATCTCCATATCCTGGTCCAGCCTTTCCATAACGAGTCCTTCATCCCGAGGGCGTTCAATCGGACGAAGATTGCCATCCAGCAGCAGGAACTCTTCCTCCCCCTTATGAATGACATGAACCAGCGGCATTTTGGGCTCCTGAAAATAAACAAAATATTTCAGCAGACTGACGAACTCCTCGTACTGCTGATCCAGCATAAATTCATCCACTGCATACTCCGCCATCTCGCGGAGCTCCTGTTCATAAGACTGAAGCCGGAAGGTTATGAACCCATCCAGATTAAGCTCAGGCGCCTCGTTCAGGCATTGATATATGCCTTCCGACAGCTTGCGTCTGCGGCTCTGCCAGAAGTCCCCGGACGGGCCTTCCTCTTTTTGCAGGAGCATCAAAAACCACTGCAGGATCCGCCCCGCTTCTTCCTCATCATCAAACTCGAATTCCGAGAACATTAACCGTGCAGCAATCTCCTGCTCTTTCTCTTCCATAATATAAGCAGTGACTGCTTCGGCAGTGAGCCGGCGCAGCGTGTCGGCCGATGCGGTCCATGAGGACAGCGGAAGCTTGCCGGAGCACGTCCAAATCACGCGGTCATCCGAAGCGCTGAATGTGAATTTCAGCTGCTTGCATTGTTTATGTAGCTCTTTCTGCTTGTCTGACAATATACGGTGAAACGCCTTTTTCTCGTCTTCCGTCCGTGTACCGACAGAAATGCTGAACAGTTCCATGGAATCACTCCTTTCGAGTTCCCTTTTCAGTATATGGGGACCCGCTCGGGGATATACGGAACTCCTGCTTGGAAAAACAAGCAAGTCCGGAAAATATCTAAATCAACGGCCGCATCCTAAATATGTCCATCAACGCACTTACTCTCTGATCCAAATTAAAAAGGCGGACCGAGTTGCTCGGCCCGCCTTGCGGATCTTCATGAAGTATAGAATTAGTTCTGCATAACGAAGTCGCGCTCAACGGTGCTGTTATCTTCGAACACGCGCAGTATATCATACCGGGTGTTGCGTTGAGCCGGGATGTTGCCGGTCTCCCGGATCAATTGAATTATCGATTCAATGTTGACCTTATAGACGGCTCCTGCGGAAGAAACCACGTTCTCCTCCATCATCGTGCTGCCAAAGTCATTACAGCCGTAGCTGAGTGACAGCTTGCCGATTTCAGGTCCCATCGTTACCCATGAGGACTGCAGATTCGGAACGTTATCGATCGCCAAGCGACCGATGGCTACCGTCTTCAAGTACGCCTCCGGCGTTTCGCGCTCGCGCTTAAGGTTCGTATTGTCCGGCTGGAACGTAAATGGGATGAAGGCCAGGAAGCCTTTGGAATCATAACCGTTCTGAATGCATTCATCCTGCGCATCACGTACGCGAAGCATATGTAGCGCACGCTCTTCCATCGTTTCGCCCAGACCGATTACCATGGTAGCCGTCGTGTTCATGCCGACTTTATGGGCCGTTTGCATGACATCCATCCACTGGCGCCATGTGCCTTTTAGACGACTGACCTTTTTGCGGATACGATCATCCAAAATCTCAGCGCCGCCGCCAGGCAATGAGTCCAGACCCGCGCTGTGAAGCTCGCGCATCACCTCTTCGAGCGTAAGCCCGGAGATCTCCACCATTTTCATAATTTCCGCCGGGGAGAACGAATGCATCGTGATGTTAGGAAACCGCTTCTTAATGTTGCGAAGCAGGTCGGTATAATAATTGAAAGGCAAATCCGGATTAACGCCGCCCTGCATCAGAATCTCAGTACCGTTTACATCCTCGGTTTCCTGAATCTTCTGGAAGATTGTTTCATCGGGCAGTACATAGCCCTCGGAAGAGCCGGGTCTGCGATAAAAAGCGCAAAAACGGCAGAATACATCACATATGTTTGTGTAATTGATATTCCGGCCGATAACAAATGTCGTGATAGGATCCGGATGCAGACGCTTTGTCATCACATCCGCCGCATGACCAATTTTCTCAATCTCATCACTTTCAAAAAGCGTTACGGTATCTTCCAGGTTCAAACGCTCACCGCGTAAAGCTTTATCCAATATACGGTTTACCGCACTCATTCTTGCAGCCTCCCTACTTAGAGCAAAATAACAAATCACCAGCAAAACTTTTTCTATCTCATCCTACCACAATCCGGCATTAAAAACGACATCCCGTCCGTGACAGGATGCCGAATTCTATGATTTGGAAAATCTTTAGTAACTGGCAGCAAAAGCCCGATCCAGATCAGCAATCAGATCGTCCACATCCTCGAGTCCGACCGAGAAACGGAGCAAGCCATCCGTAATTCCGCGTTCATGCCGAACCTTCTCACCCATGGCCGCATGCGACATCATTGTCGGATACGACAGGATGCTCTCCACGGCTCCCAGACTGACCGCTACCAGCGGCAGCTTCACATGGTTCAGCACGTGCTTGGCGCGTTCGCCTGAGCCGACGTCAAAAGAGATGACCGCGCCATAACCACTCGATTGCTTCTCATGGACTTCACGTCCCGGATGATTCAAGAGGCCAGGGTAGTACACTTGCTCAATGTCGCTTCTCCCTTGCAGCCAGGCCGCAAGCTTGGCCGCGCTTTGCTCGGAGTGGGCCATACGTGTGCTGAGTGTTTTCATTCCGCGCATAAGGAGCCAGGAATCCTGGACCCCAAGGACCGTGCCCAAACCATTTTGCAGCTGCTTCAGTTGGTCTCCCAGCTCCTCGGTTCTGGCTACCGCGAGACCTGCCAGCACATCGCTGTGCCCGCCAAGGAATTTGGTCGCGCTATGGATCACGATATCCACGCCGAATTCAATCGGACGCTGGTAAAACGGCGTCATGAACGTATTATCCAGCAGGGTAAGCAGGCCATGCTCCTTCGCCCAATCCGTCACCGCACCAATGTCGGTAATTTTCAGGGTCGGGTTTGAAGGGGTTTCCATATAGACGGCTTTCGTATTCGGTTTGAGGGCCGCCTTCACCTGATCCAGATCGGTCATGTCCACGAAGGTGCTCTCGATGCCCATACGGCTTAAAATGCTGGTCAGCAAGCGGTAGGTTCCGCCGTACACATCCTCCGTCACGATCATATGATCCCCCGCACTGAGCAGCATGAACGAGCTGGAGATCGCTGCCATACCGGAAGCATAAGCGAAACCGCGTACGCCTCCCTCCAAAAGGGCGATATAATCCTCCAGCGCCTGCCGAGTCGGATTGCCGGAACGGCTGTAATCGTGTTGCGGCGGGTTAAAGATGTCTTCATGGTGAAACGTCGAGGCTTGATAGATCGGAACGCTTGAGGCGCCGGTTGCCCGGTCGATTTCCCCGCCGAAATGCAATAGTTTTGTCTCGAAACGCAGTTCTTCCTCGTGTCCCCGTTTAGCAGCTAACTGCTTGGTTTGCGTTTCCAATCCGGATGGACCTTTATCGATGCTCATTCTCCCGTGCTCCCTTCCACTTCAGCCATGGCCGCGCTCAGTGCAGCATCCAAATCCGCGATCAAGTCATCCGCATGCTCGATGCCGACCGAGAACCGGAGCAAGCGGTCATCCACGCCGATTGCTTCCCGAATCTCAAGCGGGATGTCCGCATGGGTCTGAACAGCAGGGTATGTCATCAGGGACTCAACGCCCCCCAGGCTTTCTGCGAACGCAATCAGCTTAATGTGCCGCAGCACGGGCTCCACATAACGGGCGTCCTTCACCTTGAAGGAGAAGATGCCCGTGTTGCCGCTGGATTGACGATTCTGGATGTCATGTCCCGGATGGTCCGGCAGGGCAGGATAATACACCTCGCCGATCGCCGGGTGAGTTGTCAAAAACGTTGCCACTGCGGTTGCATTCGTCTCGTGCCGATCCATACGCAGCGCAAGCGTCTTCATTCCTCTCATCAGCTGATAGGAATCCGTCGGGCTTAACACAGCGCCGATGGAGTTATGAAGGAAAGCCATCTCCTCCGATAGTTCCTTGCCCTTCGTTACGATGATCCCCGCCAGCACATCGTTATGTCCTCCCAAATACTTGGTGGCGCTATGTATAACGATATCCGCCCCAAGCTCGATGGGTCTTTGGAAATATGGAGTAAGCAGCGTATTATCCACAATGCTGATCAGTTGATGATGCCTTGCCCACGTACAGACGGCTTCGATATCCGTAATCATCATAAGCGGATTGGTCGGCGTTTCGATAAATACAGCCTTCGTGTTGGGCCTTCTTGCCCCTTCCAGCGCATCCAGGTCATTCGTATCCACGTACGTAGCCGTAACGCCGAACTTGGACATAATCCGCTCCAGCAGCCTATACGTCCCACCATACAGATCCAGCGATACAATCAGATGGTCCCCTTGACCGAACAAAGCAAAAATCGTCTGAAGGGCAGCCATGCCCGAGCTGCAAGCAAAGCCGGCATCGCCGGATTCCAGCTCGGCGCAGGCGTCCTCCAGTACCGACCGGGTCGGATTTTTCGTACGGGCGTAGTCAAACCCCGTGCTCTGGCCTAATTTGGGATGGCGGTATGCCGTAGCCTGATAAATCGGAAAATTCACGGCTCCGGTTACCGGTTCTTGCACCGAGCCGATCTGTGCCAGCCGGCTCTCTATATTAAAAGGTTTCTTCTCCATCACAAACTCTCCTCCCGTATACTGCTATATTTGCGGACCAATATCGTATGGCGTTTCCTGATATACATAGWAATTGAGCCAATTAGTAAATAATAAGTTTGCATGCGCCCGCCATATGGACGGAGGCGTCCTTGTTGGATCATTATTCGGGTAATAGTTCCGCGGCAGTTCGATGTCCATGCCCTTGGCAACGTCCCGGTCATACTCCCACTTCAGAGAGTCCGCATCATACTCGGAATGCCCCGTGGCAAAAATCTGCTTTCCATCCCGGCTTGATACCAAATAAATGCCTGCTTCCTCGGACTCGGACAGGATGACCAAATCGTCAATGCCTGTAATGTCCTCGCGCCGAACTTCCGTATGACGGGAATGCGGAACAAAGAACATTTCGTCAAATCCGCGGAGCAGCTTGGTACATGTTTCATTGATCGTATGCGGAAATACGCCGAAGCATTTTTCCTCGAGGCTGTATTTCGGCACGCCGTAATGATAATAAAGTCCGGCTTGCGATGCCCAGCAGATATGGAGCGTGGAGGTCACATGCGTCTTGGTCCATTCAAAAATTTCAGTAAGCTCATCCCAGTAATTCACTTCTTCAAACTCCAACTGCTCGACCGGAGCTCCTGTAATGATCATGCCGTCAAAGCGACGGTTCTTCACTTCTTCAAAGGTTTTGTAAAATGATTTCAGATGCTCAGCCGACGTATTCTTCGAAACGTGCGAACTCGGGTGAAGAAGGACAACATCCACCTGGAGCGGGGAGTTACCGATCAATCGCAGCAGTTGGGTCTCCGTCGTTTCCTTGGTAGGCATCAGGTTCAAAATAGCGATCCGCAATGGGCGGATATCCTGATGAAATGCGTGACTCTCATCCATGACAAAAATGTTTTCTCCAGCCAGAACTTCCTTTGCCGGCAAGGCATCCGGAATTTTAATTGGCATCGTGGCTCACTCCTTCGAAATATGAAATGATACATCCATAAAAAAGCTGTGAGAAAGAGCGTTAGACTGTATAAACGCAAGAAGACCTTTCTCAAAGTAGAGAAAGGTCATCATATACGTATCACAATGCGCCTCTCTCATCTGTCAGACTATACAACGGCTTCGAAGAAGCGTCGTATCTCCTGCAAGAATTAGCACCGTGCGATGTTGCCGCCGGTTGCCGGGTTTCATAGGGCTAGTCCCTCCACCTGCTCTTGATAAGATTTCGCTTTATTCAGTTGTCTTAAATTGTTCGTAATTGATACTTACTTTAAATCATTCCCAATTTTTCGTCAAGAACCTTTTCATAAAGTCCGTCACACTTCACCGAAGGTTTCCATACCCTGTACCGTGGCCCCTGGCTGGACCGGATTTCAACTTGAAAGGTCCTACACCCGGCGTTATACTAGACAAGTGCTGTTTAAAACCGAGTATGAAAGAGGTGACATGGAAGATGGACGGTGACCCGAGCCAGAAACTGGATGCACAAGACGCACAACCGCATAGGATTAAGATCAGCTTACCGGCAGAGGGCGGCGTTATTTTTCATGCGCTTTTTATCGTATTCTAACCTTCCTTGATTATGCCCGTATACCGGTGGGCTGATATCCTGTGCCTTTACTGCTTAACCAAGCAGCTTGTATTTGACAAAGGAGTGATATCAGATGAAAATCCGGTTGGTCGATTCGGGCGTATTTACCCCTGTTGATGACATCGAAATGACGCTGACACCTCCGGCCAGCGGCTTCTACTGGCTGGATGCGGATGTGGATGATTTAGCGGAACTGCAGCCCCTCTTCTCCCTGCATGATCTTGCGGTTGAGGATTGCCTCAGCGAAGAGGAGCAGCGTCCCAAAATTGAAATATACGAGAACCACTATTTTATCGTCGTGAACAGCATCCGGTTTGACGACGAAGAGATTTTCCTTCGGGCATTGAATGTTTTCCTGGGCAGACATTTTATTATTACGGTGACCAAGCAAAAGATCCACGAGCTGCGCACCGTTAAACCGCTTCTCTGGGAGGATGAAGTCAGCACGCCTGACCGCTTCCTCTATCTCTTGATCGACCTTGTGACGGACAACTATTTCTCCGTCGGGGACCGCATCGAGGCGCGGATTGAAAAGCTGGAGGAAGACATTCTGATGCATACCAAAAAATCCCACCTCAGCGAAATCATCGGTCTGCGAAGCGAGATTCTTTGGTTGAAAAAGGTGCTTGGACCGCAGAAGGAAGTTATCAATACACTTAACAAAAAAGATCTCCGGCTGATCGATGACCAGCTGCAAAAATATTTCAGCGATATCTATGAAAATGCCGTGAAAATTTCCGAAACATTCGAAACCTACCGGGATCTCATGGGAAACCTTCGAGAGGCTTACCAATCCAGTATCGCCAATCGGGCCAATGAAATCATGCGCGTGTTTACCGCCATTACAACGATCTTCATTCCACTGACGCTGATTACAGGCATCTACGGCATGAACTTTGACAATATGCCTGAGCTTCACTGGGAATATTCTTATTATGTAGTTATAGGCGTCATGATTTCTGCCGGTGCTCTCATGTTTTATCTGTTCCGTAAGAAAGACTGGATATGAAGCTCTCGAAACCATCAGGACGGATCTCCCTGCCGCAAGGGAATCCGTCCTGTTTTCATTACCTGGAATTAGCCTGCGTTCGCTTTACCAGGTTCTTCCCGCCGAAAGCGAATCCTGATCAGGCGCAGCCGCTCATACAGCTTCTCCGTTCCGCCAATCTCTTCTACCTCTCCATTGTGGGCTTGTCCTTCTCCATATACCCGTTGTAATACGGGTTTAAGAAATGTATCGCCCAGCTCCTCAAAAGCCTTCCATACCGTCGCCTGCTCGGTAGACGTCATCGTATTCAGTTCAACCTCCAGCAGCTGCTCCGTATCATAACCGTCCTTCTCAAGACCTTCCAATTCCTCAACCAAATCTCGACGAGATAACGAAGTGCGTTCTTCCAGCTCGGTCAGCGAAGCTCCCTCAGCTATGCCAAGCAGCATCGTACGGCGAATTCGGAAACGGTCCAGCTCTTGCTTGTAGCGCTGCTCCTTCTGCTTATACAGCCAGGACAAGAACACCTCTTCCTGCAGCTGCTTATCAACCCAATCCAGTGGAAAGGTTGTGGTTCGCTCGATTCCTGACGTGATCTCCAGCCACTCCGCCCCATGCTCTGAAGACTTGCTGATTCCGATTCCCGGAAGCTGCAGCAGCTCTTCCTCGTTCTGGGGGACGAAGGCGCTAATCATGCGCAGCACCCGATTGCTGGCAATGAAATAAGGTGCTTTTCTTCCGGAAGCCGCCTTTCTCCTGCGCCAGGCACACAGCTCCGTGTACAGCTCCTCCGAGCCATACAGCTCACTGTAGCACTGCAGCTTCTGCACACCAAGATTCTTGCCTCCAGTCTCTCCCGGTTCGTGGAATACCCCCTCCACAAGCGGCCGGAACCCCTCTCCAAGCTTCTTCGCTAATTGATGTCGATACACGCATAATAACTCATTCCATGAATTCCCTTCATACCACTCATCATCGGATACTTCACCGTCCGGTTCCATGTTCCGCCAGCCGAGCCGCCATCCTCCCTCTTCCTCACCGATCCATACTTGAGCAGAACGGAGGTGACCTGACTCATCCGCTCCGCTCATCTGATTCATGAATACAATTTGCATCCCTCGAATACCTCCCGTTTAGCATTCAGCACAACGATGGAACAACGCAAAAAAGCACCTCTCCTCCGCCGCAGCGACAAAGAAAGGTGCTTCCCGTTCCATACGTTATACTGTTGAATTCATAATACCATAATCTGTAATAAAGTCAAACTCATTTTGGCTCACTCTATATAACAAATAAAGTTAAGCTTGAACGCTCTTGGCCTCATCTACTGCAAGCTTGGCCAACGCCAATGCACCGCAGAGACCCGCATTATCGCCGAGCATCGGCGGAACGATGAACTGATCAATCCCGTCATGAAGGCTTGGATGCTGTACATATCCGGCCAGCAGCTCCTGAAGCTTCGTGCGGATCAGCGGGAACAGCTGCTCCTGCTTCATAACGCCTCCGCCCATCACGATACGCTGAGGGGACAGAATGAGGACATAATTCATCAGCGCTTGTGCCAGATAATAAGCCTCCATCTCCCAAGCCGGATGATCCGGCGTCAATTCCACACCGGGAACTCCCCAACGTTTGCCAAGAGACGGTCCGGCTGCAAGCCCCTCCAGACAATCTGCATGATAAGGACAGGTCCCTTCATACCGGTCTTCCGGATGGCGGCGCACATAAATATGCCCCATCTCCGGATGAGACAATCCGTGGATCAATTCACCAGCTACCACGGCGCCTGCTCCTACTCCCGTTCCAATGGTGATATACAGACAGCTATCCAGTCCCTGGGCAGCGCCCCATGTATATTCTCCAAGAGCTGCTCCGTTTACATCGGTATCAAACCCAATCGGAACATGAAAACGCTCTTCCAATGCTTTGACAATATTGTAATTGCTCCAATGCGGCTTTGGTGTCGTTGTAATGCAGCCATAAGTCGGGCTGCCCTTCACCGGATCAATCGGCCCGAAAGAACCGACTCCGATCGACTCTATATCCTTATCAGCAAAAAAGTTAAAGACATTTGCCATGGTTTCTTCAGGGGTTGTTGTCGGGAAGCTCACTCGCTCCACAACCGTTCCATCCTCCATACCCACGCCGCAAACGAACTTGGTTCCTCCTGCTTCAATTGCTCCAAGTAAACTCATGCTTCTTCCATCCTCTCCACGATGTGCTGTGCCTTGTTCTCTATATAGTTGCTAACAAGCTCTATTCGAAGCATATGTAAACATGGTGCTCCCGTCAAGTCTGCCCGCCTCTTTCTCTGCTTCTGCCCGTTCCTGACGCGGCCAGTAACAGCCATGAGAACAAAATAATGACCGCCGTCCACGCCCACGCCAGCCCGCTCTCGCCATTGCTTACCGCAACGTAAATCGCCGTGGGCAGCGTTTGCGTAACGCCCGGTATATTGCCTGCAACCATCCAGGTTGCCCCAAATTCCCCTAAACCTCTGGCAAAGGCCAGTATGAACGCCGAAATTCCCGCCCTGCGAACAAGCGGCAGCGTAATCCACTGAAGGACCTGCCATTCGCCGGCCCCGGCCGATCGCGCCGAATCCTCAAGCTCCGGGTCCACAGACTCAAAGCCCACCCGCATGCTCTGATACACAAGCGGAAACGAGACCACGATAGCCGCTATGACCGCGGCTCCCCAACTAAAAATGATGGGTCTGGCAAACAGCCATTCGGCAGCTGAACCTATCCAGCTGTTTCTGCCCAGCATGACAAGCAGAAGAAAGCCAACCACCGTAGGCGGAAGCACGAGCGGAAGCATCAGCAGCGTTTCTACCGCCGTCTTGCCGACAAACGAGCGCCGGGACATCCAGCGTGCTGCTGCTGCTCCCAGTATAAATGCAATGATGCTGGACAGCAGTGATGTTTTTATCGACAGCCATACCGGCATCCAGAACATTTCGGTCGTGGTCACGGCGATGCCTCCGCTACCTCAAATCCAGCCTCCGTGAAGATATCCCTGATCTCGGGCTTCCGCATAAATTCGAGAAGAGCCTCAGCCTCCTGCGGATGCTTGGCATTACCAGGAACCGCTGCAGGATATTCGATCGGTTGGTGCTTGTCCGGATCGACCTCAAGCGCAAGCGTTGCCTTGGCGGAACTCTTCAGATCGGTTTTGTACACAAAACCGGCGTCCGCATTCCCCGACTCTACATAAGCCAGAACTTGCGTCACGTCCTTGGCATACACCGCCTTGGATTCGACATCATCCCAAAGGCCTTCATTCTGAAGAGCCTCCTTGGCATATTCTCCGGCCGGTACAGTATCCGGCTGCCCAATGGCCACAACGCGCACCTCGGGTTTTAATAGATCCGGTAATTGCTTCACGTTCTGTTTGCCGACAGGCTCAATCAGCACCAATGCATTTCGAAACATCAACTGAACCGCATCGGATTGCACGATCCCCTTCTCGACCAATCGATCCATCGGCTCCGTTGCTGCGGATATAAACAAATCTACGGGCGCCCCTTGCTCAAGCTGTTGTCCAAGAGAGCCCGAACCGCCGAAATTATAACGCAGCGTAACATTCGGAAATTCCGCTTCAAATCGTCGTCCGGTCTCTTCCAGACTGGATTTGAGGCTTGCTGCTGCCGAAACCATAACTTCCACCTTCTTCTCGTCTCTTGAGGGCTGTTTAGAGGTATCGGTTGAAGGAGTCTGGACGGAGGCACATGCCGATATAAGAAGTAGCAATGTCCCGAGCAGTAAACCGGTCAAAATTGATTTTCTTCCGAAATTAAACCGTCTCCGCATGACTAGGAAACCACCGCCACACCAAAAAGATGACCGAGGCTCTTCATCTCAAGCTCCTCCAGTTTGGTTAATGCACGTTCGTGATCCACGCTTAAGCGGCACAGATCCAATTCGCACTCCATGGGAACCTCGCAATGGATTTCGGCCAAAGCCCGGGACAGGTGCAGCATCTCCAAATCCGCCTCGATCTTGGTGCGGACCCCTTTGGTCAGTGAATCAAGATTCGCAAGAATGCCTTCCACGGATTCATACTCCTGAATCAGCTTGACTGCCGTTTTCTCGCCAATCCCGCGTACGCCCGGATAATTATCGCTCGTATCTCCCATCAGGCCTTTCACATCGATAACCTGTCTTGGAGAAAGTCCTTTTTCGGCATATAACGTTTCCGGGGTATAGTGCATATAATTGCCGTGTCCCTTTTTCATAATGATGACGGAAGTCGAATCGTTCACGAGCTGAAGCAGATCATGGTCCCCTGACAGGATCATGACATTCATGCTGTCCCCGTACCGTCTGGCCAGCGTGCCGATGCAATCATCGGCCTCATAGCCCACGACGCCCAGGTTCGGAATTCCCAGACATTCCGTCACATCGCGCACCAACGAAAACTGCGGAACCAGATCATCCGGGGCTTCCGGACGATTGCCTTTATACGATGCAAACTGCTCTGTACGAAATGTTTTTGATCCCATATCCCAGCAGCACGCCACATGGGTAGGCTGAAATTTATCGATAGCATCCCACATATACCGCAGGAAGCCGTAAATCGCGTTGGTCGGAACACCCGCTTTGGTTCTACGGATATAGCCGCTTGAGGCGGTTGCATAGTAAGCACGAAATAATAAAGCCATCCCGTCTACAAGCATTAAGGATGGTTGTTGATTGGGTATCACAGTCATGATCGCTCCTAACTTTAACTTCTCTGATATAACCTTAAATATACCTTGTCATTATACCATATCCCTATATAGTCTTGGGCTTGTCATAAGGTATTTCTTTGAATTTCCTATCATTGGCTGTTCATAAGAAAAACGTCTATCGACGTACTTTCTCAGTAGACAGACCGCATTTAGCGGAAGTTTTCCTTGCGAGATAAGGATGCTAAGCCTCGGATGTTTATACTTTCTTATCTCTTAAAACAAAAGAGCATCCCGGCGGTCGAAAGACCTTGGGATGCTCTACCTTCTTCAGCAGGAGAATGTGTATACACTGGATCCATTCTACTTCTGCCATGACTCCTGATATTGTTCCGCCTTAAAGCCGACGGTCACTTTACTGCCGTCCGTCACGATCGGACGCTTAATTAATCTGCCGTTGGACGACAACAGTTCGATCTTCTCCTCATCGGAGAGCCCAGGCAGCTTGTCCTTCAGATTCATTTCCTTGTAGACCTCGCCGCTCGTATTGAAAAATTTCTTAAGTTCCAGGCCGCTCTTGGCGATAAGGTCGGCTAGTTCTTCCTTTTGTGGCGGTTGTTCAAAAATATTTTGAAGTTCCAGCTCATGTCCTTCGTTTTGCAGCCATTTGACCGCGTTGCGGCATGTCCCGCATTTCGGATATTGATATACTTTCAGTTTGCTCATTTGATACGTTCTCCTTCTAGTGTTGTTTTGAACCTACTTAAGTCGCCTCATCCGCGAGCATGTTTCTCAGTGCGTTCATATCCTCAGGAAGCGGGGCTGTGAATGTCATCTTGCTCCCCTCAATCGGGTGGATCAGCGTCAGGCTCGCTGCATGCAGCGCCTGCCGGCCCATATAGCGGTCCAGCCTCATGATCGTTTCGGCTTCCAGATCTGCTGGACCGGCGGCCAAGTCCGAATCCGCCTCCGCCTCCACCTCCGCCCCGTCTGATCGTAACTCCCGATCGCCGTAAACCGGATGCCTATACATCTGATCTCCAATCAATGGACAACCGATGCTAAGCATATGCACCCGAATTTGATGGGTACGACCCGTTTCCAGCTTTAATTCGACCAAGGATCCGGAAGGGTAAGCTTCGCATACCTTATACCGCGTAAGCGAAGGGTATCCTTCGGGAGTTACGATGCGGCGGTGGGGCTCTAACGGGTCCCGATCAATCGGACCGTCAATATCGCCTGAGGGCAAAGCAGGCTTGCCATGAACAAATGCTACATACCTCTTGTCAACGGTGCCGGCTATCATTTGTTCGGAGACATGCTGGTGAATATATGCATTCTTCGCAATCACCAACACGCCGGAAGTCTCCTGGTCCAGCCTGTGAACCGCTCTGAACCGGTAGTTCCAGCCCTTCTCCTGCCAATAGTGAACGACGCCGTTCGCCAGCGTGTCTGTATAATGCCCGTGCGTCGGATGGACAATGATCCCCGCAGGCTTGTTCAGGACAAGCAAATGTTCATCCTCGTACAGAATATGAAGGTTCATCGGCTGGGGCAGCATATCGTCCGATCGTTCCTGCTCCATCCGGATTTCGATCAGATCTCCGGCATGCACGTTAACGCTAATGTATACACGGGTCCCGTTCAGCATGATGCCCTGCTCAGTCAACTTGAGGCGAGACAGCAGCTTACGGGATACTCCCATCCGTTTTTGCAAAATGGTCTTAAGCAGCATGCCGTCTTCCTGTGGGGACACGACATAACTGATAGGCGGATAATACAAACTCATGAATTACCGAAACACCTTTCCGCTTCGCTCATATTCGACATCCGGAATCCCGGCGTGCACATTGGCTGCCCGTGCAGTCACAAAGAAATAGTCGGACAATCGGTTCAAATACCGGCGGACCTCCGGATTGATTTCCGTGGTTCGCTGCAGCGAAACGGTCAACCGCTCGGCTCGGCGGCATACGGTCCGACATACATGAAGCAGCGAAGACAACGCACTTCCGCCAGGCAAGATGAAACGCTCAAGCGGAGGGTTCTTCTCCTCGAAAGCATCCAGCCATACCTCCAGATTGTCCACAAGCTCGGCGCTTACCTTGAGTTTATCCTCTCGAGGCCTAGCATAGGCCAGATCCGAGCCGCAATCGAACAGTTCATGCTGGATTCGAACGAGCTGAAGGTGCAGCTCCTCAAAGTCGGCTTCCTTGGCCAAAAACACGGCCTGACCGACAAAGCTGTTCAATTCATCAATCGTGCCATACGCTTCTATCCGCGGGTCATCCTTGGGCACACGACCGCCAATAATTGAAGTTTCCCCTGCATCTCCCGTTCTCGTATATACCTTCATCACAATATCCTCCATTTCATCGTCCGATCCTTATTCAATAACACCATATTTCTTAAGATTATAGAATTTATAGTTTCAGCGAAGCTGAGCAATTCTATATTCGCAAGAAAAACTTCCTTTAACCGCGGTCTGTCTTCTGAGAAAGTACGTCGATAGACGTTTTTCTTAATATGCTCAACTATAGCATAATTTCGAATCAGGGTCCCTCTGCGCCGGAATAAGACCAGGCCCATCATGATTCCGGGACGGTTTTTTACATCAGAGGGAATCATTTAAACGCAAACAAGGCTGATCCGTAAGGCATCTAGCCCCAGGAACAGCCTTGTATTATTCAATCAGATCGTATTTTATAGTTTCTTTTTGGGATGGGCCTTCATATATTCGTTAATCTTCAAGTCCAGCAAACTGCTGATCTCGATGACAATCTCTGATGTGAAGGACTGCTCTTCCAAAAAAATTTGTTCCATCTTTCGGCGAAGCATGTGAATTTCGTCTTCCAAGGTAATTTCCTGAGGAGTGGATTTGGCTGATTTAATTGACCATTTACCGTGATTATTGTCTTCAACCGTATAGTCACCACGGTAGTTTGACAATTCATAATCACAAAACACTGGTGATCCCTCCTTGGAAAGTAAAATTCTGCCCCCAAAATAAAATTATAACATATATTTTGCCAATGGAAAGTAATTTTTTTGTTAATTCAAGGAAAAAGTTCAACGATTTCCTTGCCTACTTTATTTTTTCCACAAAATTGCCCATTCTCTCCAAGGCCTCATTCAGTTGGGCAATGGATGTAGCATATGAGCAGCGAATGAATCCTTCCCCGCCAAGACCGAATGCGGTGCCCGGTACGGCAGCCACTTTCGCCTCGGTCAGCAAGCGCTGGGCAAATTCATCCGAGCCGAGTCCCGTTCGCTTGATGCTCGGGAACGCGTAGAACGCTCCCTGTGGCTCGTGGCAATCCAAACCGATCTCGCGCAGCCCTTGAACCACGAGTCTGCGCCGCTGGTTATAGGATTCAACCATTCGGTCCTTTTCCCCCATGCCGTTACGCAATGCTTCGAGCGCGGCGACTTGCCCCATTGCGGGTGCACACATAACCGTATACTGGTGGATTTTCAGCATGGCGCCAATCAGATCCGAATGAGCACACACATACCCCATACGCCAACCAGTCATAGCAAAAGCCTTCGAGAAGCCGCTTACCAGAATGGTGCGGTCCATCATGCCTGGCATCGAGGCAAAGCTGACGTGCTTGCCTTCATACGTGAGCTCAGCATAGATTTCATCGGAGATCACAATCAGATCGTGTTTTTCCACTACTTCCGCAATGGGCAGCCAATCCTCATAGGTCATGATCGCTCCTGTTGGATTGCTTGGGTAACACAGGATCAGAATCTTTGATTTGGGGGTGATTTGCGCTTCGAGCGCCTCGGCGGTCAGTTTGAAATGATGCTCTGCCGTCGTTTCAATACCAACGGGCACCCCGCCACCGATTGAAGCAATCGGCGAGTAAGAAATGTAACACGGCTCGGGGATCAGAATTTCATCTCCGGGAACAATCAAGGCACGCAGCGCCAGATCAATCGCTTCACTGCCGCCTACGGTTACGATCATTTCATTGGCAGGATTATAGGTCACGTGGAAACTGTCGTTCAAATATTCCGCGATCGCCTCCCGAAGTTCAGGCATACCGGCATTGGACGTATACCCTGTAAACCCGCGCTCCAATGAATATACGCAGGCTTCTCGTACATGCCACGGCGTTACGAAATCAGGCTCACCGACACCAAGTGTGATAATATCCTTATTTCCACTGACGAGATCAAAAAACTTCCGGATTCCAGAGGGTTGAATGTCCCTGACCCTGGGCGCCAAATAGGAGCTCATCGATTTCCTGTTATTTTCTGCAAGCTGCTGTTCGTTCACAATCATAGCACACGCTTCCTTTACGGCGAGATCAGGAGACGATTGTCTTCTTGACGTTCTTCAAAAATAATCCCGTCTTGTTTATATTTTTTCAAAATAAAATTCGTTTTGGTCGATAATACAGAATCGATAGGTGACAGCTTCTCCGAAACAAAGTTGGCCACCTCACGCAAGTTTCCGCCTTCCACTTCAACCAGCAAGTCGTAGGCGCCAGACATAAGATAGACGGACTTCACCTGCGGGAATAAATAAATCCGTTCCGCAATTCCTTCAAAGCCTCTTCCGCGCTCAGGTGTAATTTGAACCTCGATCAGCGCCGTAACCTTCTCGTCTTCCACCTTGCCCCAGTTGACTACGGTCGCATACTTAACAATGACGTGATCTCGTTCAAGCTCCGCAATGGAGGTCTTTACTTCTTCCTCATCTACACCGAGTAGAGTAGAGAGCAGAGCCGGCGATCTTCTCGCGTCTTCTTTCAGCAGGTCAAGCACCTTCAGTTTCAATTCGCTAAGCTCTTCCATATACGTATCCTCCAGCACTTATTCCGAATATCCGTTCTTATAGCATGATATATCGGAACAGAGATTAATACTTATATTACAATAACTTACACGGGATGTGCAAAAAAAAATACCGATGCATGCCGGCAGCAACGGCTGCGGGGGTCATCGGCTCATAGATTAAGTTCACCATGGGATCATTGGGTTACATTATTAGAAGCGGGCGCTACATTGGTGGCATGCGGCGCCACATTCGGGTGATGCGCGAACGCGCCCATGCTGGAAGTTTTTTGATTAACGGTTTCCCGAGTTTTTTGCAGCGACTGCTGCGCTTGCTTATGCTGCTTGTCCACATCGTATTTCAATGCATGCCGAGGGGCGGTATACATGTTCTGCTGCTTCATCATATTAAAAAACTCGCCTTGCAGCCTCAGTGTATCCGCGGTCAGATCCGTAAACATTTGACGCACCTCAGGGCAAGAGGCTTCCGTCGTGGCTGTCGTATACTCTCGAACGGCACGTTTTAGCTCTCCCAGAATAGGGCTAAGCATATCCTCTTCGGGCAGGTATGAAGATCCATTAGGGGTTACCATAAGTCGTTCCTCCTTAACAATTTTGCTTCCTGGTCTATACATCTCCTCTTATTGAGGCTGCGTCGGCGCGATATTGCTGTGAATTTGCAGAGCATTCACCAAGGTGTCCAGATGCTGCTCATGGCGTTTTACGAATCCCAGCAGCGCCTGCTGGATAGCTGGATTCTGACTGGCTGCTGCTGTCGCGGCACAATGCTTGGCCAGCATGGTTTCGTTGGAGATGCAATCCGCAATATAGTCCAGTTCTTTTGAGGTTAGAGGCTGTAATTGCTGATTAGGTGTCATCTTTGTGTTTGTTCCCCTTTCCATTTAGGTTGCACAGGAGCTAGTATGCCACCTATATAAAAATCTATGTCGTGAGATGTCATTAAAAACGAAAGGAACGTCCAAACTAATAACGATGTGACAATGAGGGGGTGAGGGACATTTTACTGACCGGCGGAATAACGCCCTGGAAATATTTAAACACTGAACCTGTAAAAAAATACCCCGGTCTATCAGAACAGCTCAGCTGTGATGTACTCATAGTCGGCGGCGGTATAAGCGGCGCGCTGATGGCCTACGTGCTGACCATGCAAGGCGTGGACACCGTCCTACTGGAGAAAAAACGCGTGTGCGAAGGCAGCACATCCGCCAATTCGGGGCTGTTGCAATTTTCTAACGACTGCCCTCTATCTGATCTGATCCAACAATTTGGTGAACAACGGGCTTCCTCCTTCTACATGATGTGCAGACATGCGGTACGCCGGATCACCGAAATCGCAAATCATCTGTCCAGGGATTCCGGCCTGATCACGCGAAGCAGCCTCTACTATGCCAGTACCCCCCAAGATGTCGGCATGATTCGGCACGAGTATGACCTGCTCAAACGGAAGGGCTTCGATGTCGAATACTGGGGCCGCGAGCATGTGAAGGCTAACTTCCCGTTCTCAAAAGAAGCGGCCATCTATGCCCTGAAGTGCTCCCTGTCAAGTAGACAGACTAAAAAAGCAAAATCATTAGCATTCAATATCCCTTCGGTTATCAAGACTGAGGGGATTATTTTTCTTAGTTAAGCTGCTCGTCGATATTCGTTAGGGGATAAGCCGTTTAGTCGTTCGGTG